>CAYLZA010000188.1:0-5866 GCA_964387575.1 uncultured Spirochaetales bacterium
GAGCTGCAGCGTCGCGCCGAAGCGCTGAAGGCGGGAGAGAGCGGTCTGCTCTCACTCGACTGGCACAACGGAAACAGAACCATTCTCGTTGACCAGCGACTGACCGGGATGATTCTCGGGCTTACGCTTCGTTCAACCCCGGCGGAGATATACCGGGCGCTTATCGAAGCCACGGCGTTCGGCGCCCGCGTCATCAAAGAACGTTTTGAAGAATACGGTGTGGCCGTAAAGCAGGTAATAAACTGCGGCGGAATCGCAATGAAAAACGCACTGGTAATGCAGATCTACGCGGATGTTATGAACGCGACCATGGAGATATCGAAAAGCTCGCAAACCGGTGCGCTCGGTTCGGCAATCGCCGGAAGCGTCGTAGCGGGATCTTCGGCCGGCGGATACGGGACGATCGAAGAAGCAATTTCTCACATGACCGGAATACAACAAACGAAATACGAGCCGAATCCCGAGGAAGCGGCAGTGTACGACGAAATTTATCGTGAATATCGGAAACTCCACGACTCATTCGGGACGACCGGCTATTCCGAGAATCTCTATGGAGTGATGAAAAATCTGTTGAAAATAAAGGACCGGGTCCGAGGCTGATGTCGGTATCGGAATCGTTTAGAGATCTCGCCGGCATCGTTTGCGAGGCCAATAAATCCCTCGGCAACTCCGGTCTGGTGACATTGACATGGGGTAACGTCTCGGCCGTGGACCGGGATGCGGGGGTTTTCGCCATAAAGCCGAGCGGCGTTTCATATGATGAGTTGACTCCGGATTCGATCGTTTTTGTCTCGATCGAATCCGGAGAAGTCGTCGAAGGAACCCTCAAGCCTTCCTCGGACACCCCGACCCACCGGGTGCTCTATCGAGACGTTCCTTCGATCGGCGCGATCGTACACACCCATTCGAGTTACGCCGTTGCCTGGGCGCAGAGCAAACGCCCGATCCCCTGTCTCGGAACGACGCACGCAGATCATTTTTACGGGGATATTCCGGTAACCCGCAACTTATCGAAGACCGAAATAGAAAGCAATTATGAAGAAGCAACCGGGGAGGTGATCGTCGAGCATTTCGAACAGCACCGACGTGATTTCCGACACACCCCGGGTGTTCTGTTACCGCACCACGGACCGTTTGTCTGGGGAGCGAATTCGATGAAAGCGATCGAAAACGCGATCGTGCTCGAAGAAGTAGCGCGGATGGCATATCTTACGCGGCATATGTCACCCGACGGACCAACGGCTCCCCGCGAGCTCATTCAAAAGCACTTTATGAGAAAACACGGACCCGACGCATATTACGGGCAAAACTAGTGTATTCATCACAGAAAAACGCGATTCTCTCGAAATCGCACGCCACGCGGCGAAATCCGCCGACCTCGACGAGCGTACCGTATATGAGTGGGTCGTTCATTTCGAAGAGCAGTTTCTCCGAAAGAGGCAAGCCCGGGCGCTTTTTGCCAATATTCTCCTCGATGTGGGAGCTCTGGTGTTGGTAGCGGGGATAGTGGTCGTTTTATTGACGGAGTCGCTTTTTTGGGGCATTTCAGCTATCTCGGTTGGTGCCGTTTCGACCGCCGTCGGTATCGGGATTCTCGCGAATGCAAGAAAACGAGCCGCTCGTGATCTCCTCCGCGAGCAACGGGGCTGAACGATTCGTATGAGACCAAAGGAACAATCTGCAAACAACTATATTATCTCGTTGCTTCAACCGCCGAAACATGACCGGGATGCGGACGAAAACAACATTATTGTGGAGATATCGAACCGAACTGCGGAAGTACTCGGAATCCCCGACATCGCCGAAAAAATACGGGGCCCCGGAATAACGACGCATCAGGTTGAATCGATACTGCGGATGCCTTCGGGATCATCTCACGTTATTCAATACCGAAACGAAGTATTTCGGGATATCGTCGACAATCCGGAGCTCATGAAGAGCTTTGAAGAGCTCATTCCCAAAATCCACGAGCTATTCTATTTCAACCGCATAAAACAGGAAACCGATTCACAGGTTCTGCAGACGATCTGGAGGCTCGGGGAGCTCGAGCTCTATGTGGAATGCGTACACCGTCTCAACGAAGCCTTCGATACAAATAAAGCGAATATACATTCACAGGCATTGATCAGACTATCGGAGCATGTCGATACGATCGCCCGAAGCGATACCTTCGGCAGAATGAGTGAAGAGCTCCCGAAGCTCAGAAAAGGTCTCCGGCTTCACAAAAGCGTAACCGTCGGGATCAATCTCGATGACAAGCTCAGACCGGTAGAGGCAACGCTTTTGTCGATAAACAATCGGCGCTTCGAGGAGAGCTCGCTGCTCGGACGATTGTTCGGATCACTGTCGGACAGACGCGAGTTTCAGTCGCTCCTCCCGGTTCACACCACGCCGATGCCGGAAAATACCGACGACTACGAAGAATCGCTACCGCTCAGTCCGTTGTTTCGTGACATCGAGTCTTTGCTCAAATCACTCGCCTTCCCGATCAGCGAAAAGCTCAAGAGATATCTACACATCAACGGAGAGTTCCTTCGATCGCTTTCGAGCGAGCTTGCGTTTTACGTCGGTGCGGCAAGGCTCGAGCAACAATTGAAAGAGGCGGGTTTATCCGTCTGTTTACCTCACATCGAAGACGAGTCGAAACGCAAAACGTCTCTCGAAGGTTTTTATAATCTCGAGCTCGCTTTATCCCGACTGAGCGATAAAGACACGGAACAACTCGAGATCGTATTGAACGATTGCCGGCTCGACACATCCGGCAGGGTCGCAATTCTCACCGGGCCGAATCAGGGAGGGAAGACGACGTTTACACAGGGAATCGGGATCGCGCATCTGCTGGCACAGTGCGGTCTGTTTGTTCCCGCAGAGCGCGCTACACTGAGCCCCGCCGACGCATTGTGCACGCACTTCCCTACCGGTGAGCAGGGACAGATTCGAACGGGCAGACTTGCGGAGGAAATCGAACGGCTCTCTACGATTTTTTCGAGCATAACCGAGCACAGCCTCGTCATACTCAACGAATCGCTTGCGACGACGAGTCCGCTGGAAGGACTTCATCTCGCCGAAGACGTTGTAAAAAGCCTGGGCTATATCGGATCACGCGCGGTTTTCGCCACCCATTTGCATGAGCTGGCCGAAGCTATTCCAACGATGAACGAAGAGATTCAAAACAGTGAGACGATCATCAGCCTGGTAGCCGGTGTGGAAACCGACGGAACGAACGGCAACAGACGTACCTTCAGGATTTCCCGAGGAACTCCGACCGGAAAGAGCTTTGCGGCCGATATCGCTCGAAAATACCGAATAAGCTTTGACGATATCCGCGAACAGGTAGACAACAAAAAATCGAAAAGGGGATAACGAACGATAAGCTGCGACGGAAAGCAGACCGACCGATGGGGGTCGGGATGATACGATCGTTCGATAATCGTTGGGTAAACCGAGGGCCGCACGACGGCCATGCTATATATCTTCGAGGATCCGGTCGTGCCCGTCGACGATCCAGGAATCCGTGATCATTTCCCGATCATCGAGAAGAAATATTCGATTGTATAAGTTAACGGTGGGACAAATGTGCTTTGGAATGATCCGTATACGGTCACCGATCGAGTATACCCGCGAATCCGTACATCTGAGCACCCAATGTTCTTCGTTTTGCTTGACCGGTTCGAGCTCGTGATCGGGAAAGCTTCCCCGTTCACCCGGTGGATCGGTGGCAATCGCCTTCGCCCCGACATCGACCGTGATCGTCGAATCGGTCGGAATACTGATTATCCGACCGAAGACATAGGCCGCGGCCTCAAACGGGAGATCGGGATGATTCGTTCCGTAGCCTGAATCGTAGAAGAAGCTGGTTCCGGGTGATAAATCGACATCGTCCTTTGCGGCGTAGTACGGAAACGTCGGTGTTCCACCCATGATAAGCGTCGGCACTTCGAATCCCTCCGAAATCAAACGCCGCCGCAGATCGGTCGCCGCCTGATAGCACTCCTCCGCCGCGCTGTCCCGTTCCGTCTTGTCCTGTTGATGATTGTGTCCGTCGTATGCATGAAGTCCCGCCACCCGGAGACTCGGTGATTCATCGATACGTCTATAGAGCGAAAGCGCCCGCTTATCGGGCTTTACTCCGGTCCGTTGCTGCCCGACATCGACATCGAGAAACACGTTCATCCCGGCCCCGAGCGCGGTGAACACCTTCTCTATCTGCTCTACCTGCTTCAGATTGTCGGCGATAATGGAAAAATTTGTGGCTCGGTACCGTGACTTGAGCGCCGCAATCGACCGTATCGCCGGTTCGATCAGCGGATACGCGACAAGAACGTCCCGTGCACCGGCACGCGCAAGAAGCTTAGCTTCACCGATCGTTGCACATTTGAAACGGGTTATGCCGTGGGAGAGCAAGAACCCGGCCATCCTGCTTGATTTATACGTCTTTATATGCGGCCGGAGACGTTCCGGGTTTCGCGCGAGCTCGAGAACCTTATGAGTATTTCGAACAAGCGTATCGCGATACACCCCGAGAAACGGTGTCGGTATTGTTGATGATTCGACGGGGAATTCACGCATTGATCAGTCGCCTCTACGACGCAGAATGGAAATTTCGTCTCTGAGCTCTGCTGCTCTTTCGTAATTCTCCTCTTCAACCGCCTGCTCCAGCTCATCCTGGAGCTTGTCAACAGGAGAAGAGTGTTTCTCCTTTACATCCGATAGGGTTTCCTTCAGATGATTCAACGATCTGATTCGTTCGTACTGAAATATCGGCGAATCGATCTCCGCCATCGTGCTGATCAACTCTATAGCGTTATTGAGAACTTCCTGTGCGTCCTCGGTTTGATCCTGATTGAGCGATACCATCGACCGGGAAAGTGCATTAACCCGGACTATGTAGGGCTTGTATTGCAGAAGCTGCTTTTTCTCTTCTTCGTCTTTACAGTATTTCTCGACAAAAGCACACATCATCAGATTATGCCCGGTATCACGAATCGTCCGTTCGTAATCTCCGATTTGAAACAAAAGAAGATACCTATAATAGAAAAGCAATCCTTCTTTCTGGAGAAGTTTGAAGTCGGTATCTTCGAGCGCGTACTCCTGTTCGTCGTGTCCGCCGGTGAGATGTTTTTCGAGTCTATCCTGCATTTCTTCCAGAACGGTTTCCTTGCCGAACGGTTTGAAACCATCCGGTCTCCCGTCCAGCTCGTACTGCTCAATTCCGAGCGGAAGACGTACCTGCATTACCTGACGTCCGTCGTCGGCAACAACCAGACGAACGCTGTCTTCCTCATCGTAGTTCCATTCTTCGAGAAGATTCGTTATATCCTTGCTCATATTCATTCGTTCAATCTACAATTCTTATTTTACTATCAGCTCCCGTGGAGGTAAAGAACGATTTGAACGCGTCACATCCATTGCTTGCAGCCGCCGGTAAGCTATCCAACGAGCTCACCGGTGTGAGCTTCAACACGCCGGTTACCCATGTATACAATCCCCTGGAGTATGCACACGTTCCCTATAGACAATATGTCGAAAGATTCGGAAATGGACCGAAAGAAGTGCTTTTTCTCGGAATGAATCCTGGTCCGTGGGGAATGGCCCAAACCGGCGTACCTTTTGGGGACGGCAATGCTGTCCGTAACTGGCTCGGGATCGAAGGTGAAGTCTCCAAACCCGAATTCGAGCATCCGAAACGACCGGTGGAGGGATTCGACTCTCCTCGTGGTGAAGTGAGCGGACGACGGTTGTGGGGGCTGTTTGCGGAAAAGTACGGAACACCGGAACGTTTTTTTTCCGATCACTTCGTCGCGAATTACTGCCCGCTGTTATTTCTCGAATCGAGCGGTAAAAATCGAACACCCGACAAACTCCC
>CAYLZA010000189.1:0-5824 GCA_964387575.1 uncultured Spirochaetales bacterium
TGTCGGATTTACGCGAGGGGCGCGCAAAAACGGGGGCGAGCCGAAGAGGCACGTGAGTATGAGGAGCTCGCCGCAGGGTACGAGCAGGAGCTCCGGAATCGGGAGACCGAAACGTGACGTTTCGATCCTTCCTGTTCGACCGAACCGACAATACGGCGATTCACCTGAGCCGCGCGACGATGGCGAGCGCTTTTGCATTTTCGATCGACTTTGGAATCCTCACGTTCTTCGTAGAGATCGTTCATCTGCACTACCTCATATCGGCGACAATCGGATTTATCGTCGGCACGACGATTACCTATCTCCTTTCGATACTCTGGATATTCCCGCGACGGAGCCTCTCTAATCAGCAGATGGAATATGGGCTGTATCTCTCAATCGGAGTCGTAGGTATCGGGCTTAATCTGTTGCTCATGTGGATATTTACCGATCTGATCGGAGTTTTCTATATGCTTTCGAGAATCATCGCCGGGACTACCGTTTTTTTCTGGAACTTCCTGTCGCGGAAATACCTCCTTTTTCGATGATACCGTGATCCGTGCCGGGACGGCTTATCGCGCCGACGTTGCCGGTATCACCGCCGATCGAGAAGACAGCTCGGGTGGAAAAATTGCGTGTCGAGAGCGGACCGCCGGATCACCGGGAGAGCGGCGAGCGAGACAATCGACTTGCTCTCACGCAACCGACGGCTGTAAATTCCGCGTATGAAATCATCTCATCTAGCCAAATCCGGAAACGCTCGTTGGGAGCTGTCGACGAAGTACGCCGATTATATGCGCGTGCCTGCCCGAGTTTACGCGACCGACGATCTGATCGAATCGATGGACGAGGCGGTGCTCGAGCAGATTTCGAGGGTTGCATCGTTGCCGGGGATCGTCGGGGCCGCGTGCTGCATGCCCGACGGACATCGTGGATACGGATTCCCGATCGGCGGCGTTGCCGCCTTCGATACCAAAGATGGAATCATATCTCCAGGTGGAATCGGCTTCGATATAAACTGCGGGATGCGTCTTTTAAGGACATCGCTGACCGAGGACGAAGCTCGGCCAAAGCTCCGTACTCTCGTCGATGCTTTATTCGAGAAAATCCCCGCCGGTGTCGGAAGAAAGGGTAATCTCTCACTGTCGAAAAGTGAATTTTCGGATGTAATCAGCCACGGTGCGGAATGGGCGCTCGACCGGGGCTACGCTTGGGCTTCGGATCTCGAGCGAACCGAAGACGGGGGCGTCATGAAAGGCGCGGACCCTGCGAAAGTGAGCAAACGTGCGATAGAGCGCGGTATCGGTCAGGTAGGAACGCTCGGATCCGGGAATCACTATGTGGAGATACAGGTTGCGCGGGAGGGCGATGTAATCGATCCTTCGATTGCAGGTACGTATGGAATAGATCGCCCGAATCAGATTCTGATCATGATCCATAGCGGCTCCCGTGGATTTGGTCATCAGGTTGCGAGTGATTACCTCAAGAGCTTTCTCGAAGGAATGGAATCCCGATTCAATATTCCCGTCAGAGATAAGGAGCTCTCCTGCGCGCCGTTCGACTCGGATGAAGGACGTTCGTACCACGCGGCGATGGGGTGTGCGGTCAATATGGCTTTTGTAAATCGCCAGCTCATTGCCCATTGGGTCCGGGAGGTGTTTTCGGATATTTTCGGACGTTCGGCGGAAGATCTCGAAATGGAACAGATCTACGATGTAACTCACAATACCGCAAAGGTAGAGCATCATGATGTAGACGGTGAGCGACGAGAGCTCCTCGTTCATCGAAAAGGGGCGACGAGGGCCTTCGGCCCCGGTGATGAAGATGTGCCCGAAGCCTACCGGAGTGCCGGACAGCCGGTTATCATCGGAGGGAGCATGGAAACCGGATCGTACCTTCTTGCCGGAAACGGCCATACTCCGGATACGTTCTTTACGACGGCTCACGGAAGCGGAAGAACGATGGGACGGCGCGCGGCGAAACGGCAATTTCGCGGAACCGAGATTCGAAAACGAATGGAATCAGGCGGAATCTATGTTCGAAGCGCCTCGGAGTCGGGACTCGCCGAGGAGTGTGGTGATGCGTACAAGAACATCGACGATGTGGTTCTTGCAGCCGAGGAGGCGGGATTGAGCCGCCGAGTCGCCAGGCTCGTTCCGATAGGGAACATAAAGGGATGAGTCGATTCGAAGGCGAGATTGAGTTTACCGATGATCTTACTCAGGCCGATGCGGGGTTTTGTGCTCGTGCGGAAGAGCTCGAAACGCTGTTCGCCCTTTCCTGGCGGGCGGTCCTCGCGATCATGTGTGAGGATCCCGATGAAATAGCTATAAAGGAAGAGCGACCGGTCGAATGTACCGCATCGGAGATCGAATCGCTCCTCTATGATTTTCTCGAAGAAGAGCTCTTTTTAAAGGATGCCAAGAGGTTTCTCGGGAGCGTTCAGGAAATCGATATCGTGGAGAATCGGACCGGATATGCGCTTACCGCGCGAATAGGCGGAGAGCTGTTCGATCCCGATCGACATCGGGCGGGAACCGACGTAAAGGCCGTTACGATGTACGGATTCAGCGTACGCAGAAATCAGGATGGTTGGGAGGCGACCGTCGTTGTCGACACATAACCGGCGACGCATTACGGCGGACGCGAAAACCTCGACCGCCGTAGCGCACCCGGAACGCCTACGGTTCACCTCTCGGCGACCCGGATACGAAATCGCCAACCGCGGCACTATCCGTACCGATTACTTCCAGCCGGCTACCTCCCGTTCTATCAGACTCCGGTACTCCGGATTCATTGCCGCATAGCGAAGAATTGCCGTGATATATCCCTCGGGAGCTCCGATATCGAGACGCTCGCCTTCGATCCGTTTGAAGACGACCTTTCGATGCTCCATCTGTTTTTTGAGCCCGTACACGTGATAGAACTCGCCCTCACCGGTATGTCGGCTCCACCCCTCCGCGAGGGCATCGAGATATCCTTTGCTGTAGAGAAAACGACCGACCGAAGCCTCCTTGCTCGGTTCGGTACCGGGAGGGGCCTTTTCCACCATATCCACGACGTGAAAACCGTCCGAATCGAGCGCGAGCGAGGCGTAACGCGAAATATCGGGAGGATCGTGAAGCGTTGCCAGCACCGAGCAACCGGTTTGATCGTAAACATCGATAAGCTGTTTTGCCAGCGGGACATCACCAAAGTGGATATCGTCGGGATAGGCGACGACGAACGGATCGTCGGCGAGAAACGACCGGGCCTGGAGTAGGGCGTGTCCGGTACCACGCATCCGCTGTTGGCGCACGAAGTAGAAATCGGCCTTTGGTGCTTCGATTTCGGCGAGTTTTTCCTCTTCGCCCTTTTCCCGAAATACCGTTTCGAGCTCTACTTCCCGGTCGAGATAATCCTCCAACGCCTTTTTTCTCCGGGACGTTATGATCAGTATTTCGTCGATCCCCGAGTCGATAAACTCATCGATAACGAAGTCTATCGACGGCCGGTTTATGAGCGGAAGCATCTCCTTCGGGAGCGTCTTGGTTACCGGCAAAAATCGCGTACCATAACCGGCGGCGACTATTACACCTTTCATGTAATCCTCCTCGGAGCCGAGCTCACGTTTTGAGCTCGCGACAATGAGTTAACGGGACAAAGCGGCAAAATCCGCGCTTATTCGTGCGCAAAATCACTCTACCCGGAGAGCGTTTTGACGACAAGAGCCGGCAGTGGGGGGAGCAAATGCAACGCCGGTTAGGTTCGACGCCGCGAAAGCCGATGCCGCCGTACGTTGACACATTGTTTGCCACGGCAGTACAGTCCACGGTATGTATCAACCGACGACCGCCCTCCCCGCGAAGTTGCGGCAACATGGAAAACAGCGTCGAAATTCCACAATTTTCGGATCAGTAAAACGGACGGAAGCCCGGTCGGCGCATAACGTGCGAGCGCCGATCGCGAGGGCACTCGTCGCGCTGATAACCGTAACGCTGCTCGTCAGCTCCTGTACGGTAACCCAAAACGTCGTAATCGATTCGACTGGAAGCGGAGAAGGGACGCTGACGCTCGAGCTCGAACCGATTGTGCTCGAATATATACGGTCGATCCAGGAGGGAATCGCCGGGGCGGAGGAGTCCGGATCCGTTTTCGCAGAACCTGCGATACGAGCCGCTTTTTCCGCACGAGAAGGAATCGATCTCGCCGGACTCGATAGTCCGGATGAACGAACGCTCATTCTCGACTTCGAAATCGAAGACCTGAACACAATAGAGTCGGATTTTCCGGGGCTTATCGATTTTTCGATCGTAGAATCCACCGACGGCAACTCATCCGACACCGAGTCGGAAAGAAGAGCCGAGCTCAGCATACAAATTAATCGGGATACATTTACCGGTTTGAGCGGGCTTTTCATCGACCGTGGAAGCCCTGCCGCCGTGTTCGTCCCGACAACCGAAGCAGACTTTTTCCCCCCCGGTGAGTACAAGGAGCTCGCGATTTATGCGCTCGAAGATTATGCTACTCCACGTAAGATAGGCAGGCTCGTCGAAAATGCCGTCGTACGGCTCGAAATTCGGGTGGATGGAACGATTATCCGGGGAAACGGTCCGAAAAAAACGTTCGAACGAGATACGGCGATCTTCGAGATACCACTTCTCGATATCGTAACTCTCGTAGATCCGATATCAATCAACGTCGTCTGGAGATAAACCGTGTTACCGAAGCTGAAAGTAGAAAACGTTCATACCGTTGTGAGCGATGAGAATCACAACGCCTTTACCGATCTCTGTGGTTTTAAAGGTAGATATTATCTCACCTTTAGAAGTAGCGACGGACACCGAATTTCTCCCTGCGGTTCCATACGCGTGCTGAGAAGCGAGGATGCCTCGCATTGGGAGGAGGTTACGAGCTTCTCGGTGGAGGGTCGTGACACGAGGGATCCGCACTTTCTCGTTTTCAACGATACCTTGTTTGTGTATTCCGGGACCTGGGACGCTTCCCCGGAAGCCGTCGAACGCAGAGAGTTAAACGATCAGGTGGGGTACACCGTTTGGAGTAAGGATGGTACGAGCTGGAACGGTCCCGAAAAGATGGAGTCGACGCGAGGACATTATATCTGGCGTTCGGCGGCCTTCGGCGATAAGGCGTATTTATGCGGTAAACGGAAGAGCGGTTTCGTCACTCTCCCAAATCCGGAAGAGGAGTGGCCCCTGCGTCAGTCGGTCATGCTCTCGAGCTCGGACGGTTTCAATTGGTCTGAAGCCGGAGTATTTCAGGACACATACGGTGATGAGACGGCGTTTGTTTTTGACCGGAACGGTTCGGTTACAGCACTCGTACGCGCTGTGGGTTCTACCGAACGGAGTTTCATCTGCCGTTCAGATCCTCCGTATGACGAATGGGAACGACACACCCTCGATAGAAAAGTCGGAGGACCGATGATCTCGGTGTGGGGCAATTACCTCCTTGCCGGAGGTCGGAGAACGATAAAGGAAGGGGATCCGAAAACGGTACTCTATTGGCTCGATGGAAATGATCTCGTGGAAGCCGCGGAGCTGCCGAGCGCCGGTGACAACTCCTATCCAGGATTCATCGAGCTCGATCCGGGACGCGGCCTCCTCAGCTACTATTCGAGTCACGAAGGTAGCGGCGATCCGCTCTTTCCAGCCTCGATCTACATCGCCGAGCTCTCACTCGAGCGTTAGCAAGCATTGGGCGCTCCGCGTCCGTACATGCAACACGACGTCCGACAACACCGTATCCCGGCCTACGGCGCCTAAGCCGCATCCCGGCGCACGGCCGACTAAAATGCGCCATATCGGGCAAAATGAGAACTGCCAACGCCGGATTTCGCCGGCGG
>CAYLZA010000190.1:0-5822 GCA_964387575.1 uncultured Spirochaetales bacterium
GAAAAAGCGTCACTCCGGCGTCACAAACCAACGGTAAGGGAGGATCCGCCATGTTCGGACAAATGAAAAACGATATCGTTTCTACGCTCGAAGAATTAAAGGATCAGGGGCTGTACAAAAACGAGAGGATCATTACCGGTCCTCAGGACGCTTCGATTTCGCTTGCAAACCATCCGTCGGTATTGAACTTCTGCTCAAACAACTACCTGGGACTTGCCAATCATCCCGAGATCGTACAGGCGGCGAAAGAGACGATGGACCGATGGGGATATGGATTATCCTCGGTCCGTTTCATCTGCGGAACCCAGCAGCTTCACAAGGACCTCGAAGCAAAAGTATCCGATTTTCTCAAAACCGATGATGCTATTCTCTACGCCGCGTGCTTTGACGCAAACGGCGGGGTGTTCGAGCCGCTGCTCGGTCCCGACGATGCGATCATCTCGGATGCGCTCAATCACGCTTCGATCATCGATGGTGTCAGGCTCTGCAAGGCACAACGATTCCGCTACGACCACTCGGATATGAAGAGCCTCGAGCAGGAGCTCAAAGAGGCGGCGAATGCACGTTACCGGCTTATCTGCACGGACGGAATCTTTTCGATGGACGGAGATATCGCAAAGCTCGATGAGATATGCGATCTCGCAGATCGCTACGACGCACTCGTACTCGTCGATGATTCGCATGCAACCGGTTATATCGGGGAAAACGGCCGCGGCACCCACGAGCTGTACGGTGTGGAAGATCGCGTGGATATCATCACGACCACCTTCGGAAAGGCGCTGGGCGGAGCGTCGGGAGGATGCACCGCAGGCAGGAAAGAAATAGTCGAGCTCCTGCGGCAGCGTTCGAGACCGTATCTTTTCTCGAACACGCTTGCACCCGCAGTCGCCGGTGCAACGATGAAGGCGATCGAGCTGATGCAGCAAAGCGGCGAGCTCAGAATCCGATTGCGGGAGAACGCCCGTTATTTCAAGGGCGAGATGACCGATGCCGGGTTCGATATCGTTCCCGGTGAAACCGCAATCGTCCCGGTCATGCTCTACGATGAGCGCCTTGCACTCGAGATGGCGGACAAGCTTCTCGAGAAAGGAATCTATGTAATCGGATTCGCCTACCCGGTCGTTCCGAAAGGAAAAGCTCGGATCCGCGTTCAGATTTCGGCCGCCCACGAAAAAACGCATCTCGATCAGGCCCTGAAGGCGTTTATCGATATCGGAAAGGAGCTCGACGTGCTCTCATAGTGATGCGAGTGTACATGCACCGACAGGAAGCCGATAGATTAACGGTATCGACCACATATCGTCTTTTTCTATCAAGTAGCGGCACGCGCTCTGTGGATCATTCTCGTCGACCCGACCGAATATCGTTGATACATCTCCGATGTCGACCGAGATTCGTGATGCGCCGATTTTTTCAAAATCGAAAAATCTGAAACTTCCATTGCGCAGATACTGAAATGTCTGACCGAGCATCGGCGGCTCTCCTGGATCCTTCCACTCAGCATACAGCGGATCTCCCGTCCTGTTTTCTATATATACGTACGAGGCAAGCCGGCCCTCAGGATCATCGAGAAGCTCTTCTCCCTCATCAATTTCCAGAACGATTTCGTTTTCGCTGCTGAGTTGTCGCGTAAAATCGAGAATTCTCCCCCGGATCCGGCCGGCAGGCTTTTTGATATATACTTCCCCGTCGAACTCGAGAAGAGCTCCGGCAATAAGAGAGAGACTCGTGACCGCGTCTTTCTCGACGCGAACGAACGCGTACTCTCCCGCACACCGGATCCTCGATCCTGATCCCTGTTCGGGATCCTCTACGATAAGCGTATATTCAGGGGAAATCGAATTAATAATGTAGTCTATCCGTCCGTCTCCAAGAGTAACTCTCACGGCCGCTGCGTCGAAATCCGCATTCGGTGCTCCGCCTCCCGTCTTTTGGAGCTCCTGTCCCTTTTCCTGCGATCCGTCCCCTTCTTCATAAGAGGTACGCAAAAGCTTCACGTCCGCGATGCTGGTCGAATCCCTATAGGGCTCGAAAAGCGAAACAAAACGGCTTTCGAGATTATCACCCGCGTGATGCGAACGGGCATGCGTTGAACGGCGGGCGATCATATACCGTAGAGATTCGGGATTCCCCGGCTTGTTTCGCGCGGGCTTTCCGTCGGCGAGGGCGACCTCATCTGTTTGGGTAAGCATGGTTAGACGAAGCCGGATATCCTCGGGCGAGGTCAATGCCCCCCATGTATCACGAATCCGCCACTCGAGGGCAAAACCGGAAGGCGGATTCGTATCGCGTTCGACGTTGTACAGATAATGAAATCCGCTACCTTTGTAAGCCGAAATAACATCGGTTTCTCGGTCGTAAGCGCTGCCGAGCTCCACGTCCGGACCGGCGTACGTCCCTGCTTCCTGTCGCTGAAGATCCAGTCCCGATCCCTCTACGGGTGTTACAGGACCTTCGGCACCGTGAAAGCTGTAGTGATGCTGCTTTCCGCCCCGGACACGAAATACATCGACAATATATGAGCGTTCATCGTCAATACGGACCGCCATTACGCCTCGTCGATACAAGCCGGTCTGAGGATATGCACAGGGTGATTCTACGTCAGCGACACTGAAAACTCCCGTGTCCGCAAACTGCCTCGGTATCCCTGAAAAAAGAAATTGCTGCGGCGACGCGTCTACAGTAACCGTGTTATGGCTAATTGTGTGTTTCGTCCACTCGAACCGCATTGGATATGTGGAGTACTTCACTTCCGGGTTTCCGAGATCCGGGGCAAGATCCAGCCCGAAGAAATGAAGCCCGAGGTTGAGCGAATCGTAATGGCCGTGGAAGATCGTACGCCCGTAGTACATCCACACATCACGCGCAGAACCATCCGTGAACGAACCATGCCTGAGAACGGCCAGCCCATAGCCGGTCATATTTACCGATTCAGGGTCATAGACCCCATCGTTTTCAACAATACGACGTATCTCCTCCGAGACCGATTCAGGATCCTTTGAGAAAATATCGTAATGAAGCCCTCGATGGTCGTAATCGTTCAGGAAATGCGCAAAACGCGCAAGATTTGCATCTTTGAACCTCCTGTAGCCTTCCAATGCGAGAAGGTTGCGAACGGTGTCACGAGTCCCATACCCGGGGTTCCCCGCTTTGCCGCTGTCACCGATAGTCGGAACATATCGCCCGGAAAGAATCACGTGCTGAAACGGTGTAAAAAGCTTTCTGAACTTGGGATGGTTTTCCACGAATTTCGTTTCACTGCCCGGATACGGTTCGAGTGCGTCGGCAACATTGGTAAGCTCACGGAGCCAGATGGAGTTGTAGCTCGGAGACGCTTCGATTCCCATCCCGTCCCGGTCAATGTGATTCAAGAGCACGGTATCGAGCCCGCCGCCGGTCTGACGAAGGTACGGGTGACGCCGTCTTCGTATCGGGGCGGTAAGCCAATCCATACTGACTCGAAGCTCGTCCTGGTCATCCAGAACCACTGCGGCCAGGGCGACGGCCATGTGATGCATGCCCGTATTCCCGTGTATTATCCCGAGCGAGACCAGGGGGCGGATTCTCCGTATTATATCGTTTTCTATGTGATTCCGGATGGCCGCATCAGTTTCCGGACCGTCAGGTGTGCGATTTCGAAGAAAATCCAGAGCCGGACGACATCGGTCATCATCTAAGGCATCAAAAAAAGCGTCGTAGCACAGTACGAGCCGGGCGACCAATCTGGTTTCCGATATACATCCGAGCACCTTCCCCGTCCCGTTTCCTCCATGGGTATGATAGTATCCCGCTTCCATCGGATACTCACTTATGTCCATAGCAGGATACACATCGGCGACTCTATTGAGTAGCACGATACCCGCATCGGCATAACTGGTATCGCCTGTATATACGTATGCATCCCTGAACGTTTCCAGGGCCGACAATATGAAGCCGGGACGGTTAACCTCACCCTGGTCGAGCGCCCACAAACCCCAGGTGTTGTAATAAGCAACAAAAAAATGCCGTTTACCTTCTTCGTCGACCCACCCATATCCGTCGTCCACGCCCCAGCCTTCCGGTTTGTCCGGATACGACTCGTTTACCAGAAGCGACCGATTGGCAAGCGAGCGATCAAATAATCCGGATGAATCAAGGCCGCTTCGATAATATTTTCCAAAGTCGTTGGATGGGAATAGTGCGCCGCAACTCGGGCATTTGATTTTCCACTGCGCCTCGAAATACTCGGCTCTCCATGGATGCACGCCGTACTTGTGAAGCTCGGGGCCGCAAAACGGGCACCCCGCCGTGTGGTGAGTACGGTTGGAACGAGGGATACTTTGCGGCGTTACGGCTTTCCAAAGCGTGTCCGGACCGAGTTTCCGGTACTCTTCGGCACGGGTGACCGTGTCATCGCACACACCTCGGGCCCACCCGAATGAGTCGATATTCTCTCGCGCAGCACGCACACGGTCTTCGGTATAATATGTTCTTCTCGTTTTTCTACTCTCATGTCGTAACGCAGTATACATAAGCGTCTCCTGATTTGCGTCCTGTAGATATGCGGCTTTTTGTGCTTACCTGTGCCATTCGAGGAGGTTCGGAATAAAGCAATGATCCCCGATCTGTATATTGTATATGAATTCTCGTCCGCCCGGGCTCGGCTCCGGTCCGTTCCGCCGTTCGCTCGTCGAAGAGCTCTCGGAAAGCTCCCGGATGAGTGTTACATCGCCAATATCGATTTCGAAAGTGCCGTCGATTCCGGTACGCACACCGACTATTCGATATACTGCGTTCGAAATCATTGCATACTCAGTTGTCTTGAGCGGATGATTACGTTTGACACGCCACGGTATCTCGTTGCTTCGAGCGGCCCGCTCGCAGTCGTTTTCCACATATATGTATTGGCCTGCCATTTGCTCTACGTTCTTTCGCGAAAGCTTCTCCGACACGCTCATGCTATCGATTTCATCCGGTTGTATCACGATACTGTTTTCCGTCGAAAGCTCTCTCGTAAAAGCGAGAACGCTTCCGACGATTCCCGCCGTCTCGCTGTAAATCAGCGCTTCTTCATCACCGATCTTGAGCAGGGATCCCCCCGCAACAAATGCGTACTCAGGACCGTCGTCGTTCATGCGAAGCACCGCATGGCTCCCACTGAAGGTAATGTCCTCTCCCACTTTGTACTGAGTATACGGATTCGTCGAGCTCATAACGTAGTCCACTCGTCCGTCGGCAAGCGTAATCCGCACGGCCGATGCATCACAACTCGATACGACGATTCCGTCATGCGCAACCGGAACAATTTCGGCAGAGGACAGCGAACGTTTTGACTCATATGGTTCTATTACCGAAGTAAAGCAACTTTTCAGTGCTTCTCCGGTTCGGTGAGCAATGAGGTAGCGAAAGCTTGCCGGATTCCCTTTCTTGTTTTGAGCGGGGGCTCCATCGGCGGTCGCCACGTCATCCACATCATTCAACATGGTCAAGCGAAGCCGGATATCCAGGTCTGCTGCAAGAACGTTCCAGGTATCCTGTATGTTCCACTCCACCGAAAAGCCCGGTTTCGGTTTGTCGTCTCTTTCTACATGGTAAAGATAGTGGAACCCGCTTCCCCGGTACATTGGAACAGTGTGATTTCCCGCGTCGTACGCATGTCCATACGGAACGTCGGGGCCGGCATACGTGCCGACATCCTGTTGCCGCAGATCCAGCCCATCGGTTTGCACCGCTCCTTCGGCGCCATGAAAACTGTAGTAGTGATCGTTTCCTCCGATCACGCGAAACCAGTCGACGTAATACCCGCTACCGGGATTTGTGGGTATCGTCACCAAAGACCGCCG
>CAYLZA010000191.1:0-5774 GCA_964387575.1 uncultured Spirochaetales bacterium
TCTCGCTTCACTGATCCGTGTCGCCGGTGGAAAAATCTCGGATGTTTTCGGCGGAATCAAAACTGCGTTTCTTGCCCTCGGGGCTACGCTGGTCGGGGCCGTGCTGGTCACACTCGGCGGCACACTCGAGCTGGCTGTCGTTGCCGTCGTGATCATGGCGCTCGGGATGGGAATCAGTAACGCCGCCGTTTTCAAGATGGTACCGCAAACGGTTCCTCACGCGGTCGGAGGGGCCGCCGGCTGGGTCGGCGGTCTTGGTGCATTCGGTGGATTTATCATCCCGAATGTGCTGACCGTTTTTCTCGATCACGGCGAAGCCGGGGACCCGGGTTATGCGCTCGTTAATAGCGCGCGCTCGGTCAATCTACGACGGTTATTTCGATTGTGTCATTTACCCCAATGAACGTGTGATCCGAGTTGGCGAGCTTGAGCGTAATTCTGTAGAATCCGGGATCGAGATCGGAGACCGTATATGGAACGCTGAGATTGAACTCTGCTCCCTGGTCCTCCAACGATTCGCCGCTGCCGATGAAAGGATGGAAATGAGTGATGTTGCCCGAAGGATCTTCGTGACCCCAGTCGGTAATTCTGAATTCGACGTCAAACGGAATCTGCACCTCCGCCTGATCCAAGGGTGAGATGATCGTAATCTCCGGCTCGATTTCCACGGCATTCACGGCAAGTGTATTGACGCTTATGGCCGTAGCGTAGTCCGAATTACCGGTTCGGTTATACGCCCGCACCCGGTAGTAGTATTTTGTTTCCGAGCTCAGCTGTGGATCGAAATATCGGGTGGTATCAGCGCCGACCGTACCAACTTCCTGATACGTTATACCCTGATCGTTACTTCTTTCGACCGAGAAGCCGCTTTCGTTTGTGGAATTGTCTATCCATCCGACTTCAATCGAGGACGGGGATACGTTTACAACACCGAAATTGGTAGGTATTCCGTCGGGCTCGACGAATCCACCGAGTAGCGAGCATCCGCTCATTGCGATTACCGTAACCGCCGCCAACGTTACGATAGACGTTCTGGGCCGGGACCAAATCGGTGCCCAAAATACACGGCTGATAAACATTAAAAGATAAGTCATAATTAGCTCCTGCGTATAAATATAACGCTTTCGGATCGGATTGACAGCAGCTATCTGTCGGGTACGCGTGAAGGAGACGGCCTATTCGATGGGAACGACGCTTGAGCCAGATGTTACCCGAGCTGCGAATGATAGGTACGAATGTGAAAAAAGGTCGAGATCCATAGCTGTCGATCGGTGGAAGCAAACTCGACTTCCACGACCCATGGCGGCGGTATTCCTGGGCGTCCGGGATTCGTACATCGCTCGTTTCGGTAGTGCCGCAATCCGACAAATGTATCGGTATCGAATTTGACGTCGACGATGGTGTCACCGGAACGTGCAACAAGGTTTGTTTTATCTGACTGCTCGACCTCGACCTCGTAGGCGAAGTGCCAACGAAGAAGATGCGGCGTGCGGTCGGGACCCGTGTGTCCGGATTCGGTTGATAGCGATTCATGAGACCCCCGGCCTTCATAAGCTTCGTCAAATATTGTATCAGTAACGATACAATCACCATTACGATATAACCGCACGAAACGCTCTACGCGAAATCCTTCGACAATCCGGTGAAAAGCGATCAATCGAATATGATCCGAAAGCTCAACCATCGTGCTTTCCACCGTTTCAACCGGTGCATTCCATCGATTGTTAAAAAAAATCGGTTTCACACAGTTGGTGTGCGGTTGAAAGAAATTGACGGCTTTGGCTTCGGGATGAAAGACCGTCTCCGAGCGGAGGCAGCATGCCGTCCGGCTGTATCATCGCTGCAACAGTCATTGCACTTTCGCAAAGCCGTTGCAGTTGATTTGACGATACGAGTGAGATCGAGTTTTTTTTTGCAAGAAGAAGCGGTGCGAGTATCATTTGCAGGGAAATGCTCGAGTAGGCCACCGATCGCTCTTCGTATCCGGAATCCGCAAGAATGCTCCGCTCGATGTGATCGCGGAAGGTCGATTCGGCAAGAGCAAAAAATCGTTTGAAAGGCCGAATCTCAGGAAACATTATCGCAAGCAAAGCTGGGACCGTACCGCACCGCATGATATGATGATTTCCATGTCGGTATTCCGCTTCCTCGAACCGCAGATACTGAAGTCCCGTAAAGCACAATTCTTTAACAAGTTTGAACACGGTCTCCGGAGAGAGATATGAGCTGTACAGCGCTTTTGTGTACAAACAACTGATCCAATTAAACAACCGAACACCGGTCGGGAGTGATTTGAAGCCGCTCACTCTCGAAAAGATAATCGATTGCGGATCAAACGGCTTTTCAACTTCAAACGGCCAATCCACAATCCAGTGTTCGATGAATCTCCGGAGTCCTTGGGCATAACGGGACTCACCGGTGAGTTGATACGCATAGGCAAAAAGAAAAAAGGTCCCTCCCGTGCGAAATCCGTTGCCGGGCACACCGAGATTCGTCGTTGCCGGCGTTCGCCATCTGAATTTGCTACCGAGATCGATTTCTAAACCCGGGCCGAGAACGAGTCGACCGACGAGAGCTTTTTCCGCCTGCAACAACACCTGTTCCTCCGAGACGTAAGGACGCAGCGGCCAAATGATCTCTGCGGGGAGTGGGGTTCCGTCTCTCCCGTCGAATATCCACATCGGTTGTGTTCGTGATGCAAGGTAATCGACGAGCACTTTCCTCGCACTCGATGTATCGCTTTTATCCTTTCTCCAGGCATCCACGACGGTATCGACACCGGGAACTGTTTGATCGAGTAACTCGAAGAAATCATTGTCGTTCCATTCACTTCGTTTGGAGGGAATTGTGTTCATATGATGTATCGTTTTGATTGCTCTTTCAGGCTTGCCGTTCTCAACCTATCTCGACGATGCCTCCCCGTGCTATTGCTTCTGCGGTCGACATCGAACGACGTGCATCGGCAAGATCCGGCGTAGATTTATCACGAAAGCCCTCGCACAACGCGATAAACGCTTCGGTCTCCCCGTAGGTCCCCTCGACAATGACATGATCCGTGTGTTCTTCCTTTTCACGGAGCTCCACGACCTCGCCGTTCTTGACATGTCTGAATGTCCCTTCGCGTACATCGGCAATCGCGCTCGTTCCGTCCGCAATAATTTCATAACGTTCTTCGGTATACCCGGCATGCGGAGCGATCAACAGATGTGCGGTGTCACCGTTTGAGAAGGTGACCGCTGCACTATAGTGATTACATCCGGATACCGAGGTTTCTCGGATGATCGTCGAAGAGGTAAGAGGGGTACCGAGGAGCGACACCACCGCATCGATGAGATGAATACCGGTACCGAGCACGAAATCGGGCTCGAATCGATTGTTTCTCATCATACGCGCTTCGATATGACAGCGCTCCCGGCCGTTTCTCCACTCTCGAAGCCAGCGAAAGGCGGGAGAGAATCTTCTGTTAAAGGAAACCATATGGCGGGTTTCGGTTTGTTCGGCGATACGCATAAGACGTTTGGTGGCTTCGGCGGAGCGACCCGGTGGTTTTTCGATCAGAAGTGGAATTCCTACGGGCAGCAGCTTTTGTGCTGCCTCCTCGGTGAAATCGAGCGGTGTTATTGCGATCACTCCGTCGAGCTTCTCCGAATCGAGCATCACTTCGATTTCGGTATATACGCCGCCAAATCCGAAGGCATCGGCGTAGTCACGTGCCTTTGCCTTATCGAGGTCGCAAATGCAGACAAGCTCGATGGGATTCCCGGTGCCATCTCTCTGCGCAGCGATGAGCTGCAAAGAACGACCATGGAGACGGGAATGGTTGCCCGCTCCGATTACGCCGACCCTGATCATGAGTCGAGGCTCCAGATTTTCAGAGAAAGGAGCTCCGTATCGGCGCAGTATGCACGGACGCCGATATGACCTTCGGTAAGCGCGGTTTCATCGTATTGTCGTATGACGGGTCGGCCGTCGACCCAAAATTCGACAAACCCGTTGTTCTGAACGACCGTAACATCGTATGTTTTTCCGCGTTCGAGCAACCTCTGCGGATCGGTAAACTGCCGTATCAGATGTCGATACGGATTTTTCCTCAATCGCGTGGTTACGTTGTTAGATCCTCCGAAATCGACCCAATAGAACGGGCACGGAAGGAGCTTCAGTAGGCTCGCGGTTCCCTGTGCGGTCAACTCATCCAGATATTCGAGAAAGTCTCCATCGGTTTTGTCCGCCATCCAGATGACTATTGCGTCGGTAATCCCGGAGGAAAAATCACTTGTCGGTAACGGGCGGATCCTACAGTCGATCGCTATGGGGCTTTGAAACCGCTCGCGGATAAAGTTATTCGACATATGTCTGAATACAAATGAGTCTGCTCCGAACTCGACTTTCCCGGTAATATCGTAGTTGCTAATCCAGTTTGAGTTGAACGATGATTCACCAAAAGGCTCCTCGTAGAGAAGCCGGGTACGCGTCCAATCGGGTATCTCTTTGTCGTGAGTTATCGATAGCTCTTCGAAAGACGTAAGTACAATATCACAGCTTATACAGGTTATTACGACCCAGCCTTCATTGTCAGTGTACGGGGGGTCCATTTTACCTTCGGCTATATCCATACCGTCGTATTGTAGAGAGAACGACTCACCGAGTGTTGCGAGCTCTATCTCGTGATTTATCGGCCGACTCGATCGTCCGTCGTTCGGTCCGGCTTGCAGTCCACCGTCGTGTTCGCCGTCCCGTGTTTCGGTCTGATTCGATAAAGGCGTAATAGCCTTTCCCGTAATTTCACGGTTTTTGAGTAACACACGAATCTCTTTCTCTGCGACGACGCACGTGAAACCACGGCTTATATCTCCGTCATTCGAGGTGTTGAATTGAACAATCAGTGTGCCATTTTCGGACACACGTTCGAATGTAAAGCTCATTCGCTGAAGAACGTCACCACCCCCTCCGTGTGGATAGTCGCTTCGCACAACTTTCGCTTCTCGCTTTCCCTCGATAAACAGACACCCGCTTGCCGGGTCTTTGCCGCCTTTTGCCACCGCCCAATCGTTGTAACGAATATCGGGTCCATACAATGTTTCGATGGTCACATAGTTCATTGTTTGTCTCCTTTTCAGTTTTCCCGTTTATAGTAGCCGTGCTACGCGTTTTCGTAGAGTCGCATCGTGCTTTGCCGGTACATATTGAGCCCCGGTCCCGGGAAATCTGTATCCACGAGAAAACGTTCGAGACGTTCCCTCATATCTTTCAGCGTATCCGCATATCGCGGGTTATGTATGAGATTTTCGGTTTCGTTCGGATCGTTTCCGAGGTCATAGAGCTCGTCGATATTACCGGCGTTCCACCCGTATTTGATGCTACCGCTAACGCACGTAATCATCGTCGTAGCAAGACAGTTTACTCCGCCGAACTCGATAAAGACCTCATCCCGGAGCTCTTCCGTTTCTCCCCGCAGAAGCGGAAGAAGAGACTCTCCGTGAACGGCTCCATCTTTTCCGTCATTCAGTGGATCCTCTCCGGCGGCGTCGAGCAATGTCGGATAAAGATCGAGAATCGAAGCAGTTTCGTCTCTAACAACACCCCCGCTCCCAATGAGCGATTCGGGACCGGAAACGATGAGTGGAATTCGCTGGATTTCTTCGAAATGGTGCCACCCTTTGTCGGTCAAGCCTCCGTGACTACCGACGGTTTCCCCGTGATCCGCGGAAAATACCACGAGTGTATTTTCTGCAAGCCCTGATGACGAGAGATGGGTGAGTATTCTTCCGATTTCA
>CAYLZA010000192.1:0-5737 GCA_964387575.1 uncultured Spirochaetales bacterium
ATCCGCCGGTAAGACGTAATTCGTGTTGACATATCGACGTTTTTACGTAGAATTACTCAGTCGATCAGAGAATATATAGGAGGATATTTTGTATACTCCGGTTGAGCCGAAAGTGGATTTTTCGAAGTTGGAAGAAAAAATCCTTGATTTTTGGCAAAAAAACGATGTTTTTCAGAAATCTATAGACATGCGGCACGATCGCGAGGACTACGTCTTTTACGACGGACCACCATTTGCAACCGGCCTTCCTCATTTTGGAAACTTCGTCCCGGGTATTATTAAAGATATTATTCCGCGTTATCAGACCATGAAGGGGAAGAGGGTAACGCGCAGATTCGGGTGGGATTGTCACGGTCTTCCGGTAGAGTATGAAATGGAAAAGGAGCTCGGTATTTCCGGCAAGCGGGAAATCGAGAACTATGGTATCGCCAGGTTCAACGAAGCATGTAGATCGATTGTTTTGCGATACACCCGTGAGTGGGAAGCCATAACGACCCGGCTGGGGCGCTGGGTAGACTTTGAAAACGATTATAAAACGATGGATCCCGACTATATGGAAACCATATGGTGGGTTGTTAAGCAGCTATGGGAAAAGAATCTCCTGCATGAAGGATACTATATACTGCCTTATTGTCCGCGGTGCTCTACTGTGCTGTCCAACCACGAGCTCAATCTCGGTGGATACGAAGATGTCCAGGATCCTGCAATAACGGTGAAATTCAAGCTGCGCGATGAAGAGAATACCTATTTTCTCGCGTGGACGACGACACCCTGGACGCTTCCCTCCAATCTCGCGCTTGCTCTCGGTGAAGATATCGAATATGTAAAAGTAGCCGACAACGAAGAGAACTATATCCTTGCAGCCGACAGACTCGAGCATTACTACAAGGATGAGAGCGAATATAAAATCGTGGATCGATATACCGGCAAGGATCTCGTTGATATTTATTACGAACCGCTCTTTCCGTTTTTTGCCGAGCTCGCACAGAACAACGCGTTCAGAACGTTCAATGCCGAATATGTTACAACCGAGGATGGAACCGGGATCGTTCATATTGCTCCCGGATTCGGTGAGGAAGACTACGAGCTTCTGCGGGATACCGAAATACCAACCGTATGCCCGGTGGACGCCGAAGGTAGCTTCACAGATGAAGTAACCGATTTCAAGGGACTCTATGTAAAAGACGCGGACAAGGAGATCATACGCCGTCTGAAAGACGAAGAGAAGCTGGTCCGGCGTGAGAGCTATCATCATAGCTATCCCCATTGCTGGCGCTGCGGATCACCGCTCATATATCGCGCAATCTCATCATGGTTTGTAAATGTGCCGGCGATCAAGGATAGAATGCTCGAGGCAAACAGGAGGATCCACTGGGTTCCCGAGCACCTCAGAGAGGGAAGATTCGGAAACTGGATTGCCAATGCCCGGGATTGGGCGATATCTCGAAATCGATACTGGGGAAATCCGATCCCGATCTGGCGCTGTGATGATTGTGATTCGATGGTATGTATCGGATCACGTCAGGAGCTGAAGGAGAAATCGGGCAAGTATCCCGAAGATCTCCACAAGCACTTTATCGACGAAATCATGTTTCCCTGTGAGTGCGGTGGAACGATGAAGCGTATACCGGAAGTGCTCGATTGCTGGTTCGAGTCTGGTGCGATGCCGTATGCACAGAATCATTATCCCTTCGAAAACAAGGAGTTTTTCGAGAAAAACTTCCCTGCTGATTTTATCGCCGAAGGGCTCGACCAAACCCGGGGATGGTTTTACACGTTGACGATACTCGCGGCGGCACTCTTCGATCGTCCCGCGTTTCAGCAGGTCATTGTCAACGGAATCGTGCTGGCCGAAGACGGAAAAAAGATGTCCAAATCGGCGAAGAACTACACCGACCCCGAGGAGGTTTTGAAAGAGTTCGGCGCAGACGCGCTTCGTGCCTTTCTTATGAACTCCGCAGTGGTACGTGCTGACGATCTGCGATATTCCGACGACGGCGTAAGGGATGTTTTGAAGAACGCGCTCATCCCGCTGTGGAATGCGTACAGCTTCTTCGTTACGTATGCCAATATCGATTCGATCGAGCCGACTGGTCCTCCCGAGGCACCGGAGAATCCGCTCGACCGATGGATTCTCTCGGAGACCGAACGGCTTGTAGCGTCGGTTACGGCGGGGCTGGAAGCGTACGAGCTCCAGAACGCAGTTCAACCGATCATTGATTTTATCGATGTGCTCAACAACTGGTATATCCGGAGATCGAGACGTCGATTCTGGCGGTCGGAGAACGATACCGACAAGAAGCAGGCGTATCAGACGCTGTATGCAGTGTTGATGAAGCTCATTCATGTAGCGGCACCGGTAATTCCTTTTATCACTGAATCGATATATCAGAATCTTCGCACCGACGGGACGCCCGAATCGATACACCTTGCGGACTACCCGGTTTCGGATCACTCCAAACGCGACGAAACGCTCGAGATGAAGATGGCGGTGGTCAGACGTACCGTTTCGCTCGGGAGAGCACTTCGGTCGATGCATTCACTCAAAACGCGGCAACCGCTTCGGGCGATACATCTCGTCACGAAGGATGCCAATGAGCGTGCCGTGTTGCGGGAGATGGAAGACATAATCCGGGAAGAGCTCAACGTTAAGGACGTGATGTTCCGGGAAAACGAAGAGGAGCTCGTTGAGTACAGCGCAAAAGCCAATTATCGTGTGCTTGGTAAACAGCTTGGTAAGGATATGAAAGCCGCCGCAAAGCGAATCGAAGCACTTACCCCGGAAGAAATCCAGTCGATTATAGAAGGCGCGACGCTTTCGATCGATATTGGTAAACGAATGATAGACATAGACGAAAACAGCGTCGTTGTTCAACGGTCGGAAAAGGAAAACCTCAAAGTGCTCAACGAAGGCTCCCTTACGGTTGCGCTCGATCCCGAGCTGACCGCGGATCTCTATCGTGAAGGCTTAGTGCGTGATATTGTGCGGAGCGTGCAGAACCTGAGAAAGGACAAAGGATTGGATGTAACCGATCGAATCGAGCTCTATCTTCACGGTTCGGATACCGTTCGGACCGCGGTCGAGGAGTTTGCGGAACACCTTACGGAGGAGACGCTTGCGGACAATTGGGAATGGCGGAGCACGGATGATGCAATCAAAGCCGAATGTGGCGAGGAAACCTGCTCCATCGCTCTTCGCAAAGCCTGACTCGGCGATAACCGTAGCCGCGGCGCTGTGTCTGATCTTCTCCACCATCGGATGCGCGACGATGACCTCGGATTCATCCGCCGCCGATGTAGCTACGGCCCCGACGGTCGATCCGGGAATCGATCCGACTATCTATCTGCCCGAGCAAAGCTCGATTTCACTTTTTCTCGATTTCGACGTTTTCCCGCAGGCAAAGCAGTTGATCGTATCCGGTATCGGTGGACCGACCGGAACAGCGGCGCCGCCGCAAACCGGGGCGGAAACGGGAAATGAGACGCCGTTGGGCGAACCGAAGCCTTCAAAGACGGGGATTATTCCGGATTCGAACCAGGATGTGCTCGAACGGACACTCGACGCAACCGACGCGCTTTATCTCGCGGTCGGTTCAGGCACGACCGGCACATCCGCATCCGAAGGCGCAGCAACCGCCGGCAACGTGGCTGGTTTCACGGCATTACTTTCGGGCAACTATCAGATAGGTATACTCAAGCTCGGGGCGTTTTTCAGCCGGGAACTGCGGAGGATGAGTGGTCGACCGCCGGTCTACAGGATAGACGGATCTGATCTGGAAGTGGCGTTTCTCTCACGGGAGCTCATTCTGACCGGGACCGGATCACTTTCGGTCTCGGGAGTCGGGACGGGAAACGCAAAGCCGGCCGGCGAACGCCCGACCGGAAGAGAATCTTCCGGTAAAGGCGAAACAACCGGCGTTATTCGCCGGCAGGATGAGGGTTCCCGCGGAGGATTTTCTCCTTCCTTGAAACCCGACGATGACGCACTTTTTGCGGGTGTGCTCGTTGTCGATGAATCGGCGATAATCCGGGCTCTTTTGGAGAAAAGAGATGTACCGGATCCGCTTCTCAGAACATTTTCCGCGCAAAACGTAAGGATTGAGCTCTGGAAACATCCGGAATACGAGCGATTTTCCGCGGAGACGCGTATTCAGTGCGAGTCGAACGTGCAGGCCCGATTTGTTGAGGTTCTCGCCAGATTCATCGTCGCCGGCCTGGAGCAGCAAGCTGATCGAGATCGGAGCACCGGTGCGGACACGGGCTCCGCGGAATCAACCGATGCATCGGTAACGAGGGATCAGAGAATCGTTACGGTACGCGGGCTCTTTGTAGATGTTTCATCGCTATCGGATTTTGTGCGGACGGAGGTCAGGGATTGGTAGTCGGTGTGGTGGATTACGGTGCGGGCAATCTCCGAAGCGTCGAGACGGCCCTCGATTATCTCGGCTTCAGTTTCATTACCTCCGCGAAACCCGAGGAGTTACGGAACACCGATTCACTTGTCGTTCCCGGAGTTGGGGAAGCAGCTTCTGCGATGAATGCGCTATCTGCGGCGGGACTCGACGATCTCATACTCGACTGTTATAAACGCGGAAGACCGCTGCTCGGCATTTGTCTCGGATGCCAGGTGTTTATGGATCTTTCGGAGGAACGGGATACGAGCTGTCTATCCATCCTGAATGGAAAGGTCGTACGCATGCCGAGAAAACCGGGACTGAAGATCCCCCATATGGGATGGAATCGGGTAACCGTAGATAAGGATAGCCGCCTGTTTCAGGGAATCCCCGACGAAAGCTCGTTCTATTTTGTACACTCCTATTGTGTCGAAAAAAACGGCGCACAAGACGCGGTGGCGACAACCGAGCACGGGATTCGCTTCGTCTCGGCGTTGGAGCGGGAAAATGTTGCCGCCGTCCAGTTTCACCCGGAAAAATCGGGAAAAAACGGATTGAAGCTTCTTCGAAATTTTTTTGAAACGCAGGAGTAGAGATGTTACAGAAGCGAATCATCGTTTGTCTCGATGTGCGTGACGGGAAAACAACCAAGGGAATCCGTTTCAAGGGAAACGTGGACATCGGAGATCCTGTATCGATGGCACGTCGGTACTACGAAGATGGCGTCGATGAACTGGTATTTTACGACATTACCGCTTCATCGGAGCGTAGATCGATCATGATCGATGTCGTGGAAAACGTGGCAAAGCAGATATTCGTACCGTTCGCCGTCGGGGGTGGTATCGGAACGACAGATGATATGCGAAATGTGCTGTTGGCAGGTGCCGAAAAAGTCAGCGTAAATTCCGGGGCCGTCAGAAATCCTTCGATTATCGTGGATGGGGCTGCACAGTTCGGAAGCCAGTGTATCGTTCTCGGGATGGACGCGGCGCGCGACGACACTGCGCCGTGCGGCTACCGGGTGTTTATCGACGGTGGTCGGACGCCAACCGAGCTCGATGCGTTGGCATGGGCGTTGGAGGCGGAACGAATGGGTGCGGGAGAGATCGTGCTCAATTCGATCGATGCGGACGGGACCAAGAACGGATATGAGTGCACCATTACGCGGATGGTTTCCGAAGCGGTGGGCATCCCGGTTGTTGCCTCCGGTGGCGCGGGAAATCCGGCTCATCTCGAGGAGGTATTCGTCGACGGAAAGGCGGATGCCGCGCTGGTGGCATCCATGGTACACTACGATGAATTTTCAATACAGGAAATAAAATCCTACCTGTCTGAACGGGGTA
>CAYLZA010000193.1:0-5735 GCA_964387575.1 uncultured Spirochaetales bacterium
AAGGACATAGTCGCTCTTGAGAATATCGAGCATATTCGCCCGGGTAAGCCGTACAAAAACCCCCGACAAAACGATACCGAGCGTAATCGAAGGCATGAGCAAATGCAGAAAAACATCCGCAAATGCCTGGAAATTACCGACGAGAAGCGTATCGAGCAGATAGAATCCGGTTTTCTCGAACATCGAAGGTAGTATCCGCGTTCCCGTCCGTCCCGCAACGGGCAGCCACCCGAGCCATACCCCGAATACGAGCTGAAGCATCAATCCCATCCAGTAGACGGGAATACAATAGACTACGTTTCCATACAGCCGTATCCCGAGATCGCGAGCCGATCTTCGTTTACTTGCTGAAAATGCTCCCAACGGTATGCCGAACATAAACGTAAACAGCATCCCCATTACCGAAAGCTCGAGTGTGGCCGGTAGCTTTTCCCGGATCGGTCTGCTCACCTTCTGCTTGTAGATCATCGAATCACCGAGATCAAATCTCGCCAGTTGCCCGAGATATCGTACGTACTGTGTAAAAATCGGTTTATCGAGACCGAGACTCAGTCGCTTTTCCTCGATAACATGCGGAGGCGCGTGAGCGCCCAACATTGCCTTTACCGGATCTCCCGGCATTACACGTAACACCACGAATACGAGCGACAAGAGAAAAAAGAGCATAGGTATCGTCAGGAGTATTCGCAGTACGGCGTATTTAAATATTCGTTTCATAAAAAACCACGCCGGAGGGGCGTGTTCGTCCCCCCGGCGCTACTAGATGTCGAGTTTAGTTCGGAACGTAATTACTGCTCGTAGTAGAGCGTGTCGTAGCGAAGTACCATGTCGGTTCCCACGATTACGCCCTTCACGTCAGGTTGCGCAAAGATATAGAGCTTGCCCTGAAAAATCGGGGCGGTCGGAACCTCTTCGGTCCACATCTGCTGCAGCTGTCTGAAGATTTCACCACGTCGTTCCTGATCAATCGTCGTTTTTTCTTCCCTGAACAGTGCGTCCCATTCAGAATCGGAGAAGTAGATTCCCATACCTTTTGATCCCGAGGTGCCGGCAAATGCGGCGGTGTAGTTGTCGGGATCCATGTAGTCGGGATACCAGCCGAGCAAGAAACTCGGCATCGTTTTCGTATCCCAGTTGTCTATATAGGTCGACCACTCGGCGGACCGCAAGGTTACCTCGACCATATCGGTTTTCTCGAATTGCGCCTTCAAAACCTCTGCGACGTCGACTTCCGTATCGCCGTAGTGCGAAGGCGTGTACCAGAGCTCGAACTCGAAGGGACTACTCGAAGAATATCCTGCATCCGAAAGCAGTGACTCTGCTATTTCTACATTTCCGTCACCGAGCTCATCTTCGAACGCATCGGTATGCCACTTCATGCCTCGCGGTATCATCGAATAAAGTGGTTCCATTTGACCGAGAAACACTTTGTCGATGAGGTCCTGTCGGTCTATGAGTGCGGCAACAGCCTGTCTGAGTCGGGCATCGCTGAAGTAGCTCTCGGAAGTTTCAAAGCAGAGATAGCGGATATAGGAGCTCGGGATCTCATAGCTGGCGTAGTTGTCCATTTCCAGCAGGTCTTCCTTGTCCGATGGATTGATGTCCTTGTAAACAAGGTCTACTTCCTTGTTCTCGAGAGCGAGCCGCATCGTCGTCGCGTCGGCATAGTAACGAATTACGATCTGATCGATCTCGGGCTCTTCACCGTAATACTTGGAGTTCTTCTGAAGTACGACTTCCTCGTCACGTTTGTACGATACGATCTTGTACGGTCCGAGTCCGGGCAAGACACCGCCCTCGAGCTCGGATGGGTCGTTTACCCAGGTGTCGGCCGGGAAAATATTCGGATTTACCGGAAAATACGGAACCGTTGCCACTACATCCGGGAAAAATCCGATCGATCCGGTCAAATTGAACCGTACCGTATAGTCGTCGACGACCTCGACGGATTCAACGAAATCGGTTACCAGCCATGACGGGTCGCCGCCGATTCGCATAACCCGGTCTATCGACCACTTTACCGCCTCAGCGGTAAACGGTGTTCCGTCCGAGAAATTTATCCCCTCGCGAAGCTCGAACGTGTAGACATCACCGGCCTCGTTGACCGAATAGCTCTTGGCCAAACCCGGAATCGTTTCAGTTGTTCCCGGTTTGTACGCCAATAGGCCCCTGCTGATGTTTCTGAAAAGCTCCCACGTATGAAAGTCATACGCGTTCGACGGATCCATATCCGAGATCTTATCCGTCGTCGCATAGACGAGGGTTTCATCGATCCCCTCGGCTTCTCCTCCGGCAAAGACCGGCGTAATCATCACGATTGCCAGCGCAACAATCAGAAACGCTCTATTTTTCGTGATTCCCATAAATCCTCCTTTGTACATTATTGTACATTATATAAATGGATATCTAACATTTTATCTTACGGGGAGAATCTCAGATCTGTCAAGAAGAAAAACGAGCAGGATACGACCGGGCTCCTACTCCCGGCTCAGCAGAATCAGCCTGAGAAGCATCAGAACCGACGCGAGCGCAGACGCGACATAAGTCATCGCCGCTGCATTCAGCACCCGTTTTGCCCCGTGGAGCTCGTTCGGACCGAGAAATCCGCGGGATCCGATGATTCGCACGGCCCGGGAGCTCGCGTTGACCTCGATCGGGAGTGTGAGGATCGAGAACACGACCGCTGCGGCAAACAGCACGATACCGATCGTGATCAAAGGCTCTCCGATACCGAAGATAAACCCCACGATCACGATAATTGGTCCCGCTTTCGAACCGAAGCTCGCCGCCGGATAGACGGTATTCCGAACCGCCAGGGGCGCGTAGGAGCGGGCATGCTGTATAGCATGACCTGCTTCATGGGCGGCTATACCGACGGCGGCGACGGACGCACTCCCGTATACTCCTTCGGACAAATTGAGTGTCTTTGAGCGTGGATCGTAATGATCGGTAAGATTACCGCGAACTCGTCGAACCGGAACGTTGTCCAAACCGTTACGATCAAGGATAGCGCGCGCCGCTTGTGCACCGGTCATATTGGATCGAGTTCCGACCTTGCTGTATGTGCGGAACGCGTTTTTCACCATCGATTGGGCAAAAAATCCCAACACGATTGCGGGTATTATGAGCCACCAATATGGAAAAAACAGTCCGTACATCTACAACGCCTCCGTCGCTACTTCTCGGAAAGAAGCTCCTTTCGTACACCCGGCCAGTGCTTGTCTGCGTTATCGATAAACTCGTCGGGATTATTCGACCACTCCTTTTGGGTTCTGCGATTGTAGTTCAAATAGAGCGTCCCATCTCTAACAGCCCACATTTCCGGAACAATAGGCGCACGATCACCCTTTGCCATCGCCCATGCGCAATAACCACCATAAGCGGGGGCATACTCCCGTGGATTCTCCATAAACGTTTCGAGATTTTTCCGCGATGAAAAGAGCCATGTCGCATCTGCGCCTACTACAACATACTTACGCTTTTCGGCGCCGGCAAACGACCGTGGCGCGTCCGTTTTGCAAATTTCGCGGATATGTTACCGTACACCCGACTATGAACACGACGAAACCGAATATCATCCTGATAATGACGGACCAGCAACGGGCCGACACGATCGGCGCGTGGGGGATGGAGCACATGATTACCCCATCCCTCGACCGACTTGCCCGCTCCGGCATCTCGTTTACGCAGACCTATTGTCCGGGCGCGACGTGTGTAGCTTCCCGTGCAGCCATGTTTACCGGTATGTATCCGCACAATACCGGCGTTTACAGCTTCGACCGGTGGGGCGAGCACCGAAACTGGGTTCAGCTGCTTTCTGAAAACGGCTACCGATGTGTCAACATCGGGAAGATGCATTTTACGCCACGTGATATCAACGGCGGTTTTCACGAACGAGTCATCGTTGAAAACCCTACAAATATGGCACATGCGAAAGGCGATGTTGACGATGATTGGGGCAAATATCTTCACTTTCACGGTCAAAAACGACCGATTCAACGACACCTGACCGATACGGATTGGGATTCGAAGTTCCAGGGCGTACCGTGGCATCTGGAGGAACGTTTTCACAGCGATGTATTTATCGGGAACTCCGCGGTAAGCTGGATCCGCAATTACGCCGGGGACGCTCCCGTATTTCTTCAGGTAGGCTTCACCGGACCGCATGAGCCGTGGGATCCACTTCCTCGTCATCTCGAACGGTATGACGGAATAACTCCGCCGGCGAGGATCTTCAGGGAAGGCGAGCTGGAGGAAAAGCCTCCGCAGCAAAAGGCGGTACGTAACCATCATGCAACCGCAGATCATGAATCGAGGATCCGGATCGAGGATGCATCCGAGGATGATATTGATCGAATGCGGCGACACTACTACGCCAAGATCACCACCGTCGATGAGCAAATCGGCCGCGTTATCGATGCACTCGACGAGGCAGGTTTTCTCGACGACAGCATCGTTGTTTTCTGTTCCGACCACGGGGAGATGCTCGGCGATCATCAATTATCGTACAAGTGGCTCATGTACGATCAGATAGTTCGGGTACCGCTTATCATCTGGCGTCCATCGAATGAAAACCAATCGAGCGACGAGGGCTATACAATAGACGAGTTGGTTTCGCTTATGGATATCGGACCCACGATTCTCGACGCTGCGGGGCTTATACAACCGACCTATCACGAAGGACGATCCCTCATGCCGTACCTCGAAGGAGGGTCACCTGATGAGCGGGAATTCGTGTTTTCGGAAGACAACTATCTCATCATGATGAGAAGCAAAACCCACAAAGTCGTGTATTATATCGGCCAGGAAGATGGAGAGCTCTATGATCTGTCTGAAGATCCGCACGAGCTCAGAAACCTCTGGAACGATAGAGATTACGCACAGACAAAAAATCAGCTTTTGAATAGTCTTCTCGAATGGCTGGCAGGGAGCGCATATTGGTGTGCGGGATACCATCGAGATAAAAGCGAAATATACTCGATGAGATGGCCGGAGGAGGATTCGTACAATCTCCACGGCCGCAAAAACGCAAAACGTCCGGACCCGGATCCCGGATGAGATTGTTCGGCGGTTTCGACTCTCGCATGGATGCCTGCCGGTGCTGTTTCCAGGCCGGGTGCTGAATATATCGAAATGCGTTAGTATATTCACCTCGAGGAGGAACATATGAGAGAATTGCTTATTCTTCGTCACGGCAAATCGGAACCGAGCGATGCGCAGGAGGTCGATAAAGACCGAGATTTAATCGAAGCCGGAAGAAATGCCGCGCTTGCCTGCGGAAAAGCACTTGCCGAAAAAGAGCTGATTCCCGCACTGATTCTCTCCTCACCTGCGCTCCGTGCGAGTAAAACGGCTCACCTCGTTGCCACCCACAGCGGTTACGGTGGAAACGTGCTTTTGTCGGACGATCTCTATCCCGGGTCACCGGAGACGATACGCCGTGTTGCATCGAGTATTGCCGAGGCGGAACCGGAGCCTGCGGTGCAGGGACGCGAAGCGAAGATCATCATGCTCGTCGGCCATAATCCGGCTATCGAAAATTTTCTCGAAGAAACGACGGGGAAAAAACACGAGATGCATGCAGGAGATCTGGCTCATCTCGAGTACGATATCAATGAGTGGACGGAATTGACGAATGAGACCCCCGGTGAGCTCATAGATATCATTCATGCATGAGTGGTCAGGAGAAAAGACCGCACACGAGTATAGCGCACGGTGAAGATTCATCCGCCGCT
>CAYLZA010000194.1:0-5718 GCA_964387575.1 uncultured Spirochaetales bacterium
GTGAAGGGTTGTTCCAGAGATGAGGTTCGTGCGACGGATGCGGGAGATACCCGAGATCGATGACCGCAACAATAACATCGCTGCTTCCACGGGTTATTTCGTGTGCTTCCGGAATACGAAGCTGGTTGAGCGGCCATCCGTATACTGACTGATGCAGATTCTCCAATGTAAGGTTGTCTTTTGTCAGCGCATTATCTTTGATCACGATGAGCTCCTGGTGCGAATGCCGACGGTTCTATACGGCGCTGCTTGCATGGTAACATACACTCGGCCGTTTTTCCGAACCGACGGCCGTCGGACAAAGCTGATGTACCGACGGCGCGGGCGGTGTCGGGAGACAATCCGGTTATTCTGAACGTGAGATAGCTGCTTGTCACATCGATGTTCAGTCTGAGTAAAACATAATCGATTACATCATCCGGAGTCGCCGCCCACAACCGGTTGTCGGTGATCTCTTGGAGCTTTACGACCCGTCGTTACTTCTCCTGCTTTACCACGTTGAGTGCTCCTCCCGCCAGAAGCATTTTTCGTCCCCGTTCGGAAACGTCGAGATCAAGCGTGATGCGTGTATCACCGACGGTTGCCGGTATTTCGCGATCTCCCGACTCGATGTGCGAGCGCAGATCGGGCAACGTCAGTGTCTGGTTCTGATCGATTTTGTCATAGTCCGACTCATCGACAAACGTAAGCGGTACGATCCCGAAGTTGACGAGATTCGATTTGTGAATCCGGGCGAAGCTCTTGGCGATTTTCGCCCGCACACCGAGATACCGTGGTGCGAGCGCGGCATGCTCGCGTGAAGACCCCTGACCGTAGTTTCTTCCCCCGACAACCGCGACCACGCCCTTCTCCTGAGCACGTTTCGGGAACTCGTCATCGACAACATCGTACACGAATGTGCTTATCGCCGGGATATTACTTCGGTACGGGAGCACGCGGTTTCCCGCCGGCATGATCTCATCGGTCGATATATTGTCTCCGACCTTGAGGATAATTTCGAGCTCGATTGATTCCGGTAACGGTTCGAGCTCCGGAAACGGTTGTATGTTCGGCCCGCGAACGATTTCCACCGAGTCGGGATCATCGGTAGGCTGCACGAACCACCGCTCGTTAAACGCGAATCGTTCCGGGAGCTCGATGCGTACCTGCTTCTTACCAAGCGAGCGCGGATCGGTTATGCGACCGTTGAGCGCCGAGGCGGCCGCGGTTTCGGGAGAGCAGAGATACACCGCATCGTCCTTTGTTCCGCTTCGTCCCTTGAAGTTTCTCGGAAATGTACGCAGCGAATTGGTTCCAGTGGCCGGGGCCTGTCCCATTCCGATACATCCGAGACAACCCGGTTCATGCGTTCGGGCACCGGCTTCGACGAGCGTGCTCAAACCACCGTAGAGAAGCAGGTTGGTGAGTGTCTGTCTGCTTCCGGTGTTTATCTCGAAGCTCACATCCTGATGTCGAATCTCTCCACGGACGATTTCGGCGGCGGCCATGAAATCGCGATAGCTCCCGTTGCACGATGAGCCGATGATTACCTGATTTACATCGACATCACCGAGCTCCGATGCAGGACGGACGTTGTCGGGGCTGCTCGGGCACGCCACCATCGGTTCGACGGTAGCAAGATCGAGCTTGGTGATATGCTCGAACTCGGCATTGTCGGCGGTGGTTCGTTCGATCCAGACATCGCCTCTGCTGTTTCGTTCGAGAAAATCCTTCGTCACCGCATCGGAGGGAAATATCGCTGCGGTAGCTCCGATATCGACACCCATATTCGCAATGGTCGCACGGGCGGACATATCGAGATTCGCTACTCCGGGACCGTAGAACTCCATGATCGTACCGAGCCCTCCCTTTACCGAATAGCGACGAAGAAGCTCGAGAATCACGTCCTTTCCCGAGACGAACGGCTGAAGCTCGCCGGTGAGATAAATCCCCCACACCTCGGGTGTGGAAATGTAGCAGGGACGTCCGGCCATCGCCATCGCCACTTCCAGACCTCCCGCACCCATCGCCAGCATGCTCAGACAACCACCGGTCGTCGTATGGCTGTCTGAACCGAGCAATGTCTTTCCCGGAACGCCGAATCGTTGACGATGTACGTGGTGTGATACGCCGTTTCCCGGAGGGGAAAGTATGACACCGTATTTCGATGCACACGATTGGAGAAACCGATGATCGTCGGCGTTACGGAAGTCGGTTTGTATGATGTTGTGATCGATGTAACTGACCGCAACCTCCGGAACCACACGATTCAGTCCCATAGCCTCGAATTCGAGATACACCATCGTCCCTGTTGCGTCCTGCGTCAGGGTCTGGTCTATTTTGAGTCCGATCTCACCACCGGGCTCGAGATTTCCCTCCAGGAGATGAACGGTGAGAATCTCCTCGGTCATTGTGTTTTTCATGATTCCTTCCGTTATCAATATCGTGCCCGGATCTTAAGGGGGTCAAGGACCGAAGGGAATCACCGACCTGATTTCGCCGCGCACCAACCGTGTGTATCCGTCCCGTAGAGGTAGTGCCAGGACCATACTATCTCGGCGACCGACCAGGCCTGTGCGAATGCCCCGCGCGAAAAATGCGGCGGGTTACCGTCGTAAATTTCGGAAAGCGTTCCGAGACACCCCGTGCGAAGGCGATCGGCAACCGGTTCGAATAACCTCGCGGTTCGAGCTTGGTCGCCGTACAAGAGATTGTGTGATCGTATATACGGGCCGAGGAGCCAGCCCCAAACGGTTCCCTGATGATAGCTTCCGTCTCTGCTTCGTACGTCGCCTCCGTATGAACCGGTATACGAAGGATCATCCGGAGAGAGTGATCTGAGCCCAACCGGGGTGTAGAGTTTTTTTTCCACAACGGAAAAAAGCGACCTCCGTCGTTTCGACGAAAGAAGAGGAGCTTCTTCGAGAATCCGGCTCTTTGCACGCGCCGCCTGGAGCGACAATACGAAAATCTGATTGGGGCGAACTGCAGGGTCATCGCCCCACGGTGTATCGAGCACATCGTAGAGACAGCTATCACCGTCGTTCCAGAATCGATCGAATGATTTCGAGATTTCGGCCGCTACACCGTCGTACTGCTCACCGGTGTACGCAGCGTTACCGGGTGCCGCGTCGTGCTTCTCGAGAATATCGGCAAACGCTCCCATAACGAGAAACGCGTGGTGCCAGAGCGCGTTGATTTCCACCGGTTTACCGACCCGCGGCGTTACCACCCAGTCGCCGACCTTTGCATCCATCCAGGTCAGCTGGACTCCTTCCTCTCCGGCTTTGAGCAAACCGTCTTCCGGATCCTGGCCGATTCCGAATCGGGTTCCCCTGCGAAACCAGGTGATAATCGATTCGAGCACCGGATACACCTCGCTCAGCAGCTCCATATCGCCGGTCTTTTCGAAATACGCTCTGATCGCCTCGAAATACCAGAGCGGAGCGTCTACGGAATTGTACGCGGGCGAGGAGGTTCCGTCGGGAAAGAGATTGGGGAGCATCCCTCGATTGACATACTTCGCGAATGTTCTGATAATCCAGCGGGCATCATCCTCACGACCGGTCGTCAAAGTGATGCCGGGCAGACTGATCATGGTGTCACGGCCCCAGTCACCGAACCAGGGATATCCGGCAATGATCGTTTTGCCGGTCTCACCGGTTTCGATTCGTCGATCGACGATAAAGTCTCCGGCGGCACGCTCGAGCTCTACGATCCAGTCCGGTTTGTCTGCAGCACCGGCGTTGCCGTCGACAGAATTGCCGGTGCCCGAGGATGATCTATCGTCCACGCGCGGCGTTGTCGTTGAAACCGACGGCGGGCGCTGCTCTTCGACTCCGGCGCCCCGGACCTGTTCTCCGGGCACCTCGATCCGCAAAGTGACACTGCCGTTCCGCGGAAGCGGGGCTTCTATTTCGCCGAGCACCCAGAGATTCTCGGTGTCGTCGAGCCCGCGGTAGCCCTCGATCGAAAGACGTACTCCCTCATAGATTGCATCACCTGCACGCGCTCGCAGCGCTCCACGAGCCGACAAATCTCCGCACGCTTCCGGGGCGTCGTGTGCTGAATCCGAGTCGTACCGCAACTGCGCCCTCGACACCGCTTGTCCTTCCGCATCGAGAGCAACGAGCGCAGCACCGTCGAGTTCGGGAGCAAGACCGGGATATCCGCGAGAAGTACCGTGATGATTCCGGTTGGCGGCGAATACCTTTATTCGAAGCGTGAGCGAACCAGTTTCTTCGTCGGGGGCCGGCGATGGAGCGCCGGTATGTTCTTTCTCTTCGCCAGGACCGGCAGCGGGTTTTTGTTCTCCTTGCCTGGAGATCTCTGAATTATCCGAATCCACGCGATACCGTATCAACGTGGCGTTTACCCCTTGTTCCATCCGGATCGATTTTTCAATACGGATACCGTCTATCCGGTAAGACCAGAACGGAATACCATCGCGCAACTCGAAACAATCGATATATGATGCGATGCACGGATCGACCGATCCGTCGCTCCATTCGATCGACGACAATCGCAGCGCCGTCGAGTCGTTTGCCGTCGAGTCGTTCGCCGGGCCGTCCGAAACCTTCCCCCGCCGGCTTTGACGGACAATCGAGTCGTCGATTGCAGGCACCAACAGGTCTCTTCCGACCGGCGGGTTCGTCGCGCCGATGAGAAGACCATGATACCGTCGCGTACGTAACCCCGCGACCGTTCCCGCAGCGTACCCGCCAATCCCATTGGTAAGTAACCACTCGATGTTCCTCGAAAACGCGATATTCCCTGCTATCTCCTGTCCGTAACGAATCGTCATTGGGCAAACCTATCACGCCGGTGATCTATCGGAAAGTGCGCGTTTTCGACCGGTAGAAGGACCGGGCTACCGAAGGGCGGCCTCGGCGTTTCGGTCGTAATAGGGCAAACCGCAGGAGCCGGGAGACTTCGTAGCGGAACGTATCTACTTCGCCTACTCGACCCCTTTGAGCTCGAGCTCATGCGCAAAATGGCAGGCGGCAAAGTGGCCCGGCGTGATTTCGCGCCATTCCGGTTCCTCGGTAGTGCAACGATCCTGTGCATAGGGGCAACGGGGATGAAAGTAACACCCGGATGGAGGGTTTGCCGGATTCGCCACCTCACCCGGAAGGATGATCCGCTTCATCTTCGTTTCCGGATCGGTTTTCGGTACCGCGGAAAGCAGCGCTTCGGTATACGGATGCTTCGGGTTGATAAACAAATCCTCGGTTTCGGACATCTCCGCCATCTTTCCGACATACATCACCGAAACACGATCTGAAATATGCTCGATCACCGAAAGATCGTGTGCAACAAACAGATAGGTGAGCTCGAACTCCCCCTGAAGCTCCTGAAGCAGGTTCAATATTTGCGCCTGTATGGAAACATCGAGCGCGCTCACCGCTTCATCACACACAATCAATCTCGGATTCGGCGCAAGCGAACGGGCTATACCGATACGTTGCCGCTGTCCGCCCGAGAACGCATGCGGGTACCGTTTGAGGTGTTTCACCTCGAGTCCGACCACATCCATCAGATATTTCACCCGATCGACGATCTCCTGCCCCTTCGCAAGACCGTTATAGCGCAACGGCTCGGCAATGATGTCCAGAACGGTCATCCGCGGATCGAGCGAAGCATACGGGTCCTGAAAGATCATATGCATATATCGTCTCATCCGGCGCAATTGCTTCGTATCGAGTACAGCGAGATCGACCGTTCTTTCGTCGGGGAGAC
>CAYLZA010000195.1:0-5684 GCA_964387575.1 uncultured Spirochaetales bacterium
GAAACCGACCAGGTGTATGGTAATTGCATCGTGGGACTTCGGTACCCTCATGGAGAATAATCCCGAGATGGCGTTCCAGATTCTTCCGGTGGTCGTCCGGCGTTTCAGAGAGACGAACGAAAAACGGCCGGCTGGAAAATTCAAGTAACCGAATTCGAAGGAACATATTCACCAATGGATCAAGTACTTCGAGATGATCTCTGCTTTTGCTGCGGACAAGACAACGACGACGGTCTGAAATTACGCTTTGACTATCCGAAAACCGGAACCGCCCACTGCACACTGGTAATTCCCTCCCAATTCACCGGTTGGCAACAAATGACGCACGGTGGACTCCTTTCGATGCTTCTCGATGAAGCGATGGCACATGCCTGCGGTTCGTCGGAAGGATATGCGGTTACCGCCGAGCTGACCGTTCGATATAAAAAGCCGGTATCGGTCGGCACAAGGATACATGTAACCGGGGAAGTAACCGGAAAACGAGCCAAGGTACTACAAACGACGGGCGAAATTCGAAACGAATATGATCGTGTCATCGCTCGAGCTACCGCACGTTTCATACTCGCCGATGAACAGGTCGCCGGCGATAACACAGATCGATCATAATTGAGGCTCAATTCGACGGCATACAGTATCGTTTAGCCGGTGCACCGGCGCAAACGGAAACCGCGCCCAAAGGACGCGGCTTCAGCTTTAGTAAATTTTCTTACTTGACAGATGCTCTCATCGTGGCGTATAAGTGTTACTACACATAGAAACACTAAAAGGAGCAAACTATGAAACAGGCAATACTTCCACAGGATGAGCTCCCGCGGAAGTGGTACAACCTTGCGGCGGATTTACCGACTCCGATGCAGCCTCCCATGGGACCCGACGGCAACCCCGTATCTCCGGACATGCTCGAGCCGATATTTCCCAAATCACTCATCGAGCAGGAGGTAAGTGCTGATCGATGGATAGATATTCCCGAGGAGATACTCGATATTTTGACGATGTGGCGTCCTACGCCGCTTCATCGCGCGTATGCACTCGAGAAGGCCCTCGGAACTCCGGCCCGGATTTACTATAAAAATGAAAGTGTTTCACCACCGGGAAGTCACAAACCAAACACCGCGGTCGCGCAGGCGTGGTATAACAAGCAGGAAGGAACCGAACGGTTGACTACGGAGACCGGGGCAGGTCAGTGGGGCAGTGCTCTCGCTTTTGCATGCACGCAGGTCGGGCTCGAATGCAGGGTCTACATGGTTCGAATCAGCTTCGAACAGAAGCCCTATCGCAAAGTGATGATGAAAACGTGGGGCGCCGACTGTGTTGCGAGTCCGAGCACGGAGACGAAAGCGGGCCGTGATATTCTCGAAAAAACTCCCGACTCTCCTGGAAGTCTCGGTATTGCGATCAGCGAAGCGGTCGAGGCAGCCGTAACTGCGGAAGGAAAGCGCACAAAGTACGCGCTCGGAAGCGTATTGAACCACGTGCTTTTACACCAAACCGTCATCGGTCTCGAGACGAAAAAGCAACTCAAACAATTCGGCGAGAAACAGGCGGATGTCGTCGTCGGATGCGCCGGTGGAGGGAGCAATTTTGCCGGGCTCGCATTTCCGTTTGTTCAGGACAAAATAAACGGCGACGATATCGCAATCATCCCGGTGGAACCCACATCGTGCCCGACGCTCACAAAGGGGCCGTTTGTTTATGATCTCGGTGATGCTTCGGGAATGACACCACTTCTGCCGATGTACTCACTTGGTCACGGATTCGTTCCTCCCCCGATCCATGCCGGAGGGTTGAGGTATCACGGAATGGCGCCGCTGATTTCGCAGGCGGTTGTCGAAGGTCTTCTCGATCAGCGTTCGATTCACCAGCTCGAGTGCTATAGTGCCGCGGTCACGTTTGCACGAACCGAAGGACTCATCGTAGCGCCCGAAACGAGTCATGCAGTTGCCGCGATCATTCAGGAAGCAAACAAAGCCAAGGAAGAAGGAAAGGAAAAAGTACTGGTATTTAATCTGAGCGGTCATGGATTACTCGATCTCGGTGGATACGACGCGTATTTTTCCGATGCCCTGGAAGACTATGACCTTCCGCAGGATGTCATCGATGATAATCTCAAAGCGCTCGAAGGATATCCGAAGCCCGAAGAAGCGCGGACCGGAAAATGGTAGGGTAGCCGATCGATGGATAACGCGAATCGACATCACGCCGCCACCGCAATCGATGGATTCGACGATCGGCGAAGATACTGCCGGTTGCTCGGACATGAGGTCCCTTTCTCATACTGCCGGGCGCCGGCAAGCGAGGTTTTTTGTCGACACGTTGTCGACTGCTGGTCGGAACGTTTCGATGTTCGTCGTTTTCTGAACGAGCACTTCGATGCCCAAATGATCGAGAAAGCCCTCGGACCGGTGCAGCCAAAAATGAGTCGGCTTGTTTCACTCATACACGAGGCGAAGACGAGAAACGACCAATAGACGGTACCGGGGCGGGCGTGTTCGAGATCCGCTATGAGCCCATCGTATGCAACGAGGGGCGTTTCGATACGTTAAAACGCCCCTCGAGCTCTTCCCCGACGCGACATATGAGCTCTTCTTCGAAGAGATCGCCAACGATATTTACACCAAACGGCGTTCCGTCCTCCCGGTATCCCGCAGGTATCGTCAGAGACGGTCGCCCCGTCGCATTACCGATGAGAAGAAGCGGCCCCGCGTGCTCGGGATTGATCAGTATATCTACCTGCTGATAGAGACGCGCTATGTGGTCTTTTATCAGTCGAACAAGACGACGTGCCTGGACGTACTCGACGGCCGGTATAAACCGGGCCGCCCGAAATATGTTCGGCCATCCTTCCGCATCCTGTCGTGTTAATTCGTCGTCCGTGTCGTTCAGCGTCAGGTGCTCAAAGCAGGCGGCGGCCTCCGTACGAATTATGTCGATAATAACATGATACGGTAGATCCGGGATTTCCGGTTCAACCAGTTGCATCCCGGTCTCCCTACAGGTTTGCTCGATACCGTTGAAGGCTTTTTCGAACAGACTATCCGACTCGTCGTTCTCGAACCACTTCGGAACGATCCCGATGCGCGTGCCTTTGATCGAGCGATTTACGTTGTATGTAAACCGTGTGTCTACCGAATGGGGGTCTCGCGGGTCGTACGATGAGAGAACCTCGAGCACCTGTGCCGCGTCCCGGGCGAAACGACACAATATGCCGACTTTGTCAAAACTCCATGAAAGCGCCATTGCGCCGTATCGCGATATTCGTCCGAAGGTAGGACGCAATCCGGTAACCCCGCATCGCAAAGACGGAGAAACGATCGAACCGAGTGTTTCGGTACCAAGCGCGTACGGCACCAAGCCGGCTGCAACCGCAGCAGCGGAGCCGGCGCTCGACCCCGAAGAGCCCTGATCGGTCTTCCAGGGATTCTTCGTCGTGCCGCCGTACCAGATATCCCCGTACGCGAGGGCACCGAGTGAAAGCTTTGCGACGAGGATGCCACAGGCTTCGTCGAGCAGCCGGACCACTTCTGCGTCCCTATCAGGAATTCTGTTCCTGAAAGGCGCGGCACCCCACCCGGTCCGTATCCCGGCAGTATCGAAAAGGTCCTTTGCTCCCCACGGGATCCCGTGCAACAGGCAGTCGATTCTCCCTTTTTGCTGCATTTCGTCCGCCGCCCGGGCACGTGAAAGTGCCCGTTCTTCGGTCAACGCCGAAAGACAGGAAAGAGTCGATGCATATGTTTCTAGTCGGTCGAGACAGAGCCTGGTGAGCTCGAGACTCGAAAGCCGACCCGAATCGAGCCAAGCCCTGAGCTGCATCACGGAAGCAAAGGCGATATCCTCATCATCGGCAGGCGGCGAAACGTCCGTCGGCCCCGTATCGGCACGATGGGTAGTGACTGCGTCGATCGATTCCGCCGAGTCGGGTTTTTGCTCGCCGCCGGCATTTTCGGCGTTGGAGAAAGCATGAGATGATCTACCGGTAATAGTCGGGTCGTCGGGCGCAAGCTCGTTTGGAAGCTCGATTTTTCTCCGGTCGCGATATCTCTCGACCCATGCCGGGAGTACCTCGAGAATCTGTAAGCGCTCGGATTCGTCGAAGCGTACGGCCGCGAGCGACTCAGCATTCTCGATTGTCGTCTCATCGATTTCCCGTTGCTCCGTTTTTTCGGCGCCTTCAACGGCGGCGGGACTCACCGTCTCATCCGATGGTTGCCACGTAAGAAGCGCTCTGACCGCTTCTCTCCCCTCCCCGACGTGTCTGATGCTTGCCCGCCGAACGTGGGAGTCATCGTTTTCTGAAGATGATGAAATCGAGCAGACGAGAGCATCGTTGTACCTGGCGTCGGAGAGAAAATTGATCTCGATTTCGCGTATCGGATCCGCAACACCGATTTCCGCGACGAGATCCTCGATCCACTCGATATAGCGCACGTTGTTTACGTGTTCGAGGATATCCATGTCGCTCGATCTGACGTGTATATCGTGAGAGGTCTCCCAACTATCATGTGGCGGAAGCTTTTCGAGCGAACGATTGATTGCGTGTACGTCGGGAGTCAGGTGCTCGGCAGGTAGAATCGAGTCGGGTCTTCGCGGCCGCCCGGTTTCGAGATCCACGACTACCCAGACAGTCGTTGCACACGCCACGGGTGTGGTTTTGGCATGCTCGTCCCGGTCAATCGTAAAATCCCTGACCGCAAACGGCCCACGGGTTCCCTTCGGCCACGTCCGGACGACCACCGAATCCCCAAAGCCCGGGCGTTCGGATACGTGAAGAACGAGCCTCGAAAGCATCCAGATCGCCCCGGCCGAGACTATATCGTGATATCCGAATCCGAGATGATTCGAATGTTTGCTCGCCGCTTCCTGCAATAAATTACAGAGAGTCGATACTCGGGCCTTTCCGGTCGAATCCGCCTCGTACGAACGTATATCAAACCGTTGATGCCAAATTCTTTTCATGTTCTTCGTTTCCACAACCTGTTTCCACAATTTTCGGACCACTATTCGCCTGCCGGCGATCTGCTAATCTTCGTCCGACTCCGAGCTCTCGTTCGAACGCAAGGCGCTCAAGTAGAATCCCGCGACCTCCGGAAATTGCTCGAGCGCGGATTTTCCTGCGGTATGAAGACCGTATACACCGCGGGATTCACGCACGAACCAGCCGTACACATTATTCGATAATATTCGCTGCGTCTTTTCTCCCGTACCGAGCTCGCGGAGCCGCGCAGGAGAGGCCGCACCTTCGAGCGAGAGCGCGCATGCGATCTGAATGGCGTTTTCGCGATACGCCGTCATTCGTTTGCCCGATGAAGAACCGCCGTTGTTGCGATTGCCCGTCCTCGCTTCGAACTCCCGAATGACGGCTCGTTGTTTTTTTTTGTCCGGCCTTCTGTTGAATGGTTTCGGATGGTGAATCACCTCGGTTCGGGCACCGGATGGACGGAAATCGACAAGCATCAAACCGAGCTCCAGCCGTCGAAGCAGACGGCAAAATCGTCGCCATCTGGTTCTCGACTTTCCCGCCGACTCGGCCGGCAGTGCCACGTACACCGAATCGGTCGTTCTTTGCCGATCTACCGCCTGAAGTACGATGTCGAGACCCATAGTGCGTTTGAGCTCGACAACGATGATTTCTTCTTCACGTATTGCAACAACATCGCAATCCTTTACCTCACCGCGTACCGTGT
>CAYLZA010000196.1:0-5661 GCA_964387575.1 uncultured Spirochaetales bacterium
ATCCGAAAGTTGCCCGAACCATGCGGACCACCCGACGGTTTCGGGTAGAGAAATACCTTTTCTGTTCAGCCGCTTTGCAAGGCTTTTGGCTTTCAAATAAAACTTTCCACGTCGATCGGCGAATGCGTATCTGGCACCCCGTACGAGGAATAGTGAAAGCCCTGCTACAGTGATTGCGCCGAAGGCCGCCATCCCCGCCCACAGCCAAGGTGAAATCCCCTGCTCTTCTTCTATTACGGTTTCATCATCGCTTTCCTGCGATTCTACGTCGCGTCCGAGAAGCGCCGTAAGTTGCTGTTCCGTCGTCTCATCCATATTTATACCGAAATCAAATACCCACTGATCGCCGGAAGCCTGATAGTTACCGATGTTCGCGGCCGGCGTCGCTTCCCAGTTGACCCATCCTTCGCCCTCGAGCCACACTTCGGGCCAGGCGTGCGCTGAAAGCCCGGTAACATCGCCTCGAGCCGAATCATTCGGAAGATACGCCAGATACCCGGTTGCATAACGGGCGGGAACACCGTTGAGCCGGGCAAGTATGATAAAGCTCGTTGCAAACTGAACACAGTACCCGCCGGATTCGCTGAATAAAAACGAATAGACGAAATCGCTCTCCGCTTCGGGAGCGAACTCCTCCACATCGAGGCTGTAGGTGTAGTTATGAGCGAGGAACGCCTCTATATTCGCAAGGATTTTTTCCTTGGAATCGATATTCTCGGAAAGTCCTTCTGCGATTACCCTGGGCTCGGGGGGCAGATCGTCGGGTATCTGCAGATAAAGTCGATGCTCGGTCGAGCTCAACGGATCGAGCGTCGCCCGTGCCTCTTCGCTTCTTCGAATATACAGGACATCGTTTCGTTTCAACGGACGCGCGAGCCTGAATCCGGTATCGACGCTTCCCTCCTCGATCCGTGGTGAACCCGATTCAAACATGATCAAATCGGTGTCGAGCGTGTACGGAATGAATCCAAACGTTTTAGCCGTAAGCTCTATCTTCACATCATCTTCGCGAATATCGTCGGCGGGGCGAAAAAAACGGCTTCGACGTGTGTCGGTCATCCGGGCGGCAAAATAGGGAGACATCGCCCATGACGATCCGTTGTAATTATCGAATACCCGGGTTCTCATATAGAATAACTCTCCGGGCTCACCGATTACCGCCATAATCGGATCAGGAAGCAACCGCGGCACACCACCGAGCTTCTTCTCATTGAAGCTGATTCCATATCCCGGGACGGTATAGAGCAGCGGGAATCTCGGCATCGTCTCGGCGATTCCGTTTCGCAGTTTCGGGTGGAGCGTATCGTTGACGAAATCGTCGCCGGGTGGTGTCTCAAAATTCGGCACGAAAAGCGAGGCGGTAAATCCGATCCCGAAAACCGAGATCATCAATAACAGTGCAACCCCGCGTCGCATTCGTTCCACGTTTCGAGAGACTACATACATACTCGGTATAACGAGAAAAGCAAGCAGAAAAAGCATAAACACCGGTGTCTGTACGATTACCGCGAGTAGATACAGAGCAACGAATCCGATTATGAGAAACGGCCACACGACCCCCATCGTGAGCATCGTCGGACCCAATAGCGATGAGAAGAATCCCACGACGATCACAAAGAGATTTGATACGCCTCCCGAGGGGACACCGGAGGCGAACGATTCGAACCAGCTCTTGTAGGCGGAAAACGGCGTGATCACAATGCCTGTGAGCACGGCGGCTCCGGCAACAATCATGACCGCACTATGCAGATACGCTATCCACGGATACTCTTTCGAGTATCGTCTCCGTGCGATACCGAGAGCGGTTATCGGCAGTACAAGTACAAACAACGTCAAAATCGAAATCGGAGCCGAAAGATAGATCCTGGCAATTATCGGTACGAAAAGCGCAAAGACATACATCGCGACCGTTATCGCGCGACGGGAATCTTTGTTGTCATTCGGTACCGAACCTTCGTCGTGCCGGTAATCCTTAGCTGAATTGTAGTCAGTACGCATATATACTCTCACCTAACTCGGCTGCTATTCGTTCGCCGTCGGAAATGACGATAACTCTTCTGCGTTTTTTTTGCATCCTCGCGGCAAACGCATCAAGCTCTTCCGCGCGTCTGCCTGATTGACCGGCTTTATTAAATATGTATAGTGCGTCGTATCCCTCCGGGGTATCCGTCAGATCGAAAATCGACGGATCCGCTTCATGGGTAATGAAAATCGGTGTTTGCGCGGTAAGAACACCGGCCAAACGATCGGTTTCATAGAGCACTTTCGGTGATCGCTCTCCCTCGAAGTGCAGTGCGGCAGTATTCCGATAAAAGCCGTCGAAATCACCACCGTCAACGCCGGTGAATACGAATGGTTTCGGGGTAGCTGCGAGGACGGTCGTGTAAATCCGTCTGAGAAGCAGATATCGAACGAGCGCCACCAGTGCTTCAACAGCTGCATCTTCCTGGATTAAATTGTCCGTTTCCCACCGTTTAGAAGCCCGTACATCGACATAGATACGTACTCCCGAACGTTTCGTATGCTCGAATTTTTTGAGCACCGGACGGCCGGTGCCGGCATACTTCCTCCAGTAGATGTGTCTGATACTGTCCCCGTCGCGATACTCCTTGAGCTCGTGGAACAACGTGGGATCCGGAAGCAACCCGGCCGAAGCGTATCTGCCGCCGCCTTCGATATCCTGAGCAACCGGGGCAAATCGGTTCAGCTCGAGAATCCTCGGATATACGGTTATTTCGGCTTTTTCGACGGATTTGTGCGCACTCAGAAAATGAAAGATATCGGTAATCACGATCTCACGTACACCGATTGTATAGGTGCCGCGATACGGACACCGAATCTGATATACCGATTCACGTTCGCCGTTCGCAGGAAGATATGTGGTGCCATCCTGCAGGTCGACATGAAGATTCGACGACACCTCATCGAATCGTACCTTTGCATGTGTTACCGGTAGAGGTGCGTCGTTACAAAGCCGTACCGTGAGATGAACGCGATCTCCTTTTACCGGATTTTGAGAATCAAAGAATTGTTCACACGATACACCGGCTATCCAGATTATGAAAACAATGAGTGAGAGCGCGGGAATAACGAGAAACATGATGAACAGCGCATAGAGTATCCCGCCGAAATATATTCCGGCAAGATACATGATCGCGAGAGAAAATGCATATATTGCTATATTTCGTATATGTATTTTCACCGTTGATTAATTCCGACCGGTATTTCGCACTCCTCTATGATGTTTGCTATGATCTGTTCGGCGGTTGTATTGGCCATTTTCGATTCGGCCGCTTGTATTATCCTGTGAGCAAGGACCGGAGCTGCAAGCTCCATCACGTCCTCGGGAATAACAAAGCTGCGTCCGAGCATCAACGCCCGCCCCTGCGAGGCGCACTGCAAATGCCGGGATGCACGTGGACTCGCCCCGAGCTCGACGAGACGATTCGAACGTGTACGTTTTGTAATGTCGATGATGAAACGGCGAACCGCGTCGGATACTTTTATTTTCGGTACCGTTTTTCTTATCTCGATTACCTCGTCAACAGTGACGACAGGCTCGATCTCTTCAATAGGATTCTCTTCCTGAAATCGTGACAGGATCATCATCTCATCGGATTCCTCCGGGTATCCGATCGAAAAGGAAATACCGAATCTATCGATCTCCCCTTCAGGGAGAATAAACGACCCGGTAAAGCTCGAAGGATTCTGCGTCGCAATAATAAAAAACGGCTTCGGTAGCGGATACGTAATCCCGTCAACGGATACCGATTCCTCCTGCATCGCTTCGAGCAGACTCGACTGCGTACGTGGGGAAGCACGGTTGATCTCATCGGCGAGAACGAACTGATGCATAATCGCACCGTGTTTGAACACGAATTCGTTTTTCGCCTGATTCCACACGTTCATACCGATGATATCTCCCGGCAGTAGATCCGGGGTAAACTGAATACGCGAAAAATCGAGCCCGAGCGTCGCGCTCAGGGTTCGTGCGAGCGTCGTCTTCCCGACGCCGGGAACGTCTTCGATCAATACATGAAGCCCCGAAACGAACCCGGTAAGCATAAGCTCTACCGTCGACGAATCACCGACAAACACCTTCCGTATTGCCGCTTCTATTTTTTCGATTCTCTCTTTTACGTTTGAAAAGGGCTGGTCGACTGCAACAGTATTACGCTTTTTCATCCTTTACTCCGGTGTCCGCGGACACGGGAACAGCCGAAATATAAGCATGACGAAATTAATAAGCAAATACGGGGCCGGGTGGTCGGACGCATTCTGTTCGTGGCATATTCGAGTAGGGATTGATTGGATCATGTACAGACAAAATACCGGTGCCGACGATCAGGAGTTGTTGCTCGTTTTTCGGAATCGGGAGCTTCTAATATGCGAGGATCCTGAAGAACGTCTACCGTGCATATCGGAGAAAACTCGTTTAGTCGAGGAGCGTCTTAATTCTCCGACCTCGGATTTTCCGTTTTCGCCCGATTATCCCGCCGACGATGAGGCCTACCGGTCGGCCGAACACACGAACGAGCATAGAGGATTCGCCGGTACCCGCAGATACATGGCACGACTCGTGGATGAACGCTTTGAGCCTCCACGAGGCTGGAAATTCATCCCGCTTCGTACGGTCATCACCGAATTTCCCCTCGAATCATCGGCAATCGCCTCAAAGGCAGCTCAGCTCCTCTATTGGCGGTACAACAATCGATATTGCGGGCGCTGCGGAGATCCGATGAGGTTCGAGGAAGCGGAACAGGCGATGAAGTGTACCGACTGCAATCATACGGTGTTCCCCCGAATATCCCCTGCGATTATCGTCGGCGTCATAAAGGACGGTGCCCTTCTTCTTGCACGGAACAGCAGATTCAGCGCACCCAGATACAGCATTCTCGCTGGTTTTGTAGAACCCGGTGAATCACTCGAAGAGGCGGTAAAACGGGAAATTCGCGAAGAGGTTTCGATAGAGGTCGATTCGATACGTTACTTCGGGAGCCAGCCGTGGCCGTTTCCGGATTCACTCATGGTCGGATTTACGGCCCGTCACAAATCGGGAAAAATCCGCGTCGACGACGAAGAGATCGTCGAAGCCGGTTGGTACACCCCGGAGTCGCTTCCGAAGATTCCTCCGCACGGATCGATCTCGAGACGGATTATCGACTGGTATTGTCGGAGCGTATGATCACTACGTTTCGTTCGCCTTCGAGATACGGAACATCGATCGGATATACCTTTGCGCCGCCAATCTGAAGCTCGATTTCGGACCTACGTCCCGCATAAAAGGCGATAACACCGTCCCGGCCGAGAAACGGGGTAAGCATCCGCACCGCTTCTGAAATCGGTGCAAACGCTCGACAGAGGATGATATCGTAGCCGTCCGTTCCTTCATTTCTTGTTTCGTCACGCCCCGGCTTTTCGAGATCGGTCTCGATCACCTCTATGTTTCGGATTCCGAGCGTGAGCGTCGTCGAGCGAAGATAGGCGCTTTTTTTTTCTGATCGGTCTGCGAGATACACCGACCAAGCGGGCCGTACGAGAGAGACCGGGACTCCGGGAAATCCTGCTCCGCTCCCGGCATCGAGCACTCGAATCGAGCGCTCTGCAGGTCGCGGCGAGTCCGTACCACGGGCGTTTTCGAGCTCCGGAATAATCCCCGGT
>CAYLZA010000197.1:0-5659 GCA_964387575.1 uncultured Spirochaetales bacterium
TGGACGAGACTACGAACAAGGTGTCATCGAAAAAACCGCCTAACGCGGTATCAAGCGCGCGCGAGAGTATGCGTACGTTTTGCATGCTTGTCCGCCCGAGCAGCACCGGAACGAGCCGGGCCTCGGGGAACAATCGTTTGATAAACGGCAACTGAACTTCGATAGCATGTTCTTCGAGATGAGGGATGTCGTTTCGTATAATGCGCGTGCTGCATGCTTCAATTTCGCGAACGATCGCGGTATCGATCCGGAGCTTCCCGAATGGTGTCAGAAAGTAATCCGATTCGGAGAGAAAAATCTCATCTTTCGGCTCCCGGTGTACCGGTGCAATCACCACGACCCGGGATACCGATCGATCTTCCGCGGCGGAGAACGCCGAGCCGATGCACTCTCCGCAATAAGCATATCCGGCGTGTGGAGACACGATTGCAAACGCGTCCCACACTCCGGGAGAGCCCGACGAAAGATACCCGTCAACCTCACTACGAAGCGTATCGCTCTCCGAAGAGTAAAAAAGACCGTCTACGATCGGCTCCCGGACGCGCTTACCCGGTGTTAACGATTCTGTACTGTGCACACTATCAAGTATGAAATAAAGCATCGGTGAATGCAATGAATGCACACGCTAAACGCGTCCGCCGACCGTTGGATGCCTCAGCCGTTCTACTCGCGCAATACATCGCAGTACACGGCTTTCGAAATACACTACATCGATTCTCTTCGGGCAAAAAGACGATCGATACGTTCGTTGTCGAGCTCTACCGACAGATTCTTTTCCTGCGTCGGAAGCACCAAGCCCTTTTTGCCTTCTTTGGGACGACGAAGATACTTCACCTCTGTGTAATAAAGATCGGCTTTACCGCTCGAGCGAGCCTTGCTGTAAAAAACCGCGAGATTCCCGGCGTCGAGTAGGACATCCAACGGAACGCTCTTCCCCGGAATCGACCGTATAAACACATATCCGCCCGGATAGTCCCGGGCATGAAGCCAGAGGTCTCTGCCTTTGACATAGTGACGAAGCAGTGAATCGTTTTCCTCTGCAGATCTCCCGACAAGGATCGCAAAGCCTCCGCTCGAATATCGTAGCCCCAGACGCTCCTCGGCCCGGTCGTTCGGTTGCTGTTGCTTTCCGACCCGTTTGGCACTTTCGGGAAGCTCGGAGAAGGAATCCGCGTTCTCGATTTCTTTCAGCTCTTCATCGATTTCGTCGATACGACGGGATAAATTTTCGATTTCATTATTAATGTGTTCGAGTCTTCGTGAAGCCTTTTTGTATCGCTCGTAATAGCGTCCGGGATTTTCACCGGGTTTGACCGTCGGATCGAGCTCGATGTCGACTTCCTCACCGTCGGAAAAGAAGTCCTCCACACGAACCCATTTCCCTCCGGGCGGAATCCTGTGGATATTCGCCGCGAGCAAATCGCCGATTCTACGCAACGATTCGGGATCGGGTTCGTTCTTCCGTTTCCTCTCGAGCCCGGAGACCGTTTTTGCGGCTTTCGTTCGTTCCCGCTCGAGCTGCTTTTTCCGCTGACTCCGGAGCTTTTCGAGCTCTTCCGTGTTTTCCAGATCCGCGTAATATGCTTCGACCCGACGATTCAACGAGCCTTCACCGGGGAAGTCGCGCACTTCGTATGTTCGTTTCGAGCCCTGTTTATATTGATCGAACGTTTTAACCGGATTAAACGTGGCCCCGGAAACCTCCTCCCGTTTCGGGCGACGATAAAACGCATCAATGATTGTGTCGTCTTCATCGGTAGCGATGATATTCGCCGCACCTCCCCAGAGTCTGATCCACAATTTTGTCATCACTCCGGCGTGCACCACCCCGAGGAGCACGATTCTCTCCTCACCGATCTGTCTGGCTTCTATGATTTTGCCCCCCTGGATTCGGGACCGAAGCAACTGTGCAAACCGCTGGAGCTTGATTTTCGGTTTTATTCCGTGTGACAGTGTGTGCAGACGGGTTTTCCCTTGAAGTAACGAGACATACAGCGAATCACGTCGGTTTTTTGCATACAGATCGAAAACGATGCTGTGGAAATCAGGCTGCTTGACCTTCTGGATATGGACGCCTTCGAGGTCGAGCTCGGAGAGAACTGCATCGATTTCCTTCCAGTTGAGTGACACGTCGGCTACTGCTCGAGAACGCTTTCCGGCGACGAAAGAAATCTCTTCATGTCGCCGTCCGGGAAAAACACCGGACGGATCTCACGGGGAAGCTCGTTGTGCTTCAGATAGTCGCGAATCGTTTCGGCTGCGATTCGTGCCGCCACCTCCATGGGAAACCCATAAACTCCGGTCGGAAGCCCGTCGGGGAGCCGGCTCGAGCGGAGGTTCTTGCACTCCGCAAAAATATCAGGTCCCCCGGCGCGATGGATCGCTCCATCGACACCACCTCCGCCCATCAGGCTCGAGTTTGCTGCGTTTACCACCGCGTCGACCTTCTGTCTGGTAATATCCCCGGTTTCGATAACGAGTCGATTCGATAAAAACACTTCATGGTTACCTCCAGTCATGAGCAACGTTTCGCCGCATCGAGCAGCGCGTTCATCTCTTCAACGGTGCCTATGGTAATTCGAACATACTCATTGAGATCCGGGGTGTCGAAATATCGAACGAGAATTCCCTCCTCCTTTAATCGCTTATATACGGTTTCCCCGGTTTCGTCCGGGTGTTTTGCAAAGATGAAATTGGATTTCGAATCTATCACCTTCCAATTCTCGTGCCTGAGCGCCGCCGAAACACGTTCACGGGATTGCACGATTTTACGTTGTATTTGCTCATAATACGGCCAATTCTCGAGCGTGAGCACACCGAGCTCCTGCGCCATGGTATGCACCGGATATGAGTTGAACGAGTTCTTGACCATATACAACGCGTCGATTAATTGCCTCGAACCGAAAGCGAGCCCGAGGCGTAGCCCCGCAAGCGATGCGCTTTTCGAAAACGTGTGTACCACGACGAGATTGTCGAAATCGCGAGTGAGAGAAACACAGCTGTCACCACCGAAGTCGATATAGGCTTCGTCGAGAAGGATGATTCTATCTTTCGGAATCGCCTCGAGAAAGCGTTTCAATCTGTGTCTTTCAATATAGGTACCCGTCGGAGAGTTGGGATTGGCTATTGCGTATCCGTCACACGCATCGGCCGTCCGCAGTGCATCGAGATCGACACGAAAATCGGCAGCCATCGAAACTCGATTGCAGCGAATGCCGAGCAGATCACAGTATACCGGATAGAAGCTGTAGGTGAGTGAGGGAATCGTCACAACCGAATCAAAAAACGCATAAAACGAGAATCCGAGGATCTCATCGGAGCCGTTTCCTGCGAAGATACACTCGGTCGGAATGCCGTATTTGTCTGATGCGGCACGACGCAGCCGCCTGAACTCGGGGTCGGGGTAGCGTTTGAGTCGTTCGCATTCGAAACCGGCGAGAGCCTCGGTAACCTCCGGTGCCGGCGGGTAGGGGTTTTCGTTTGTGTTGAGCTTGATATAACGGCGGTCCTGCGGTTGTTCTCCCGGGGTGTATGGGGTCAGATTTTGCATACGTTTTGCTATCATCGAGGTGTGCCTCCAATACCTTGAGCGTGCGCGGCCGCTATCTTTCGTATTTCTCCGATCATATAAAACGACCCGGTCACGAGAATCGGCGTATTCCCACCTGCCAGCGCCATCGCGTGGGAAAACGCATCAGCCGGATCGGCTTTCAGTACCACCGACGAATGGAGCTGAGAGAATCGATCAAATATTGCGGCGGGATCGCTCTGCTTGAATGTTCCGGGAGTCGAAATGATTATATGATCAAAATGGGGTACGAGGGCTTCCGCCATTGCCCCGTGATTCTTCCCGAGCACGGAGCCGAAAATGAGGATTCGAGGTGCCGCAAACATCGATGCAAATGAATCGGCCAAACGTGACACCGAAGCCGGCGTATGTGCTGCGTCGAGCACAATCGGGGAATGTGTTCCGATAATCTCCATTCTTCCGGGCAGACGAGTCGATTCTATTCCCCCGCGACGTGCTTCAGCCCGTACGGCCCGGGACACTCCGGCGTGCTCTAAGATACTATCCGCCGCGATACAGGCGAGCGCGGCGTTGTCGGCCTGAACCCTGCCGTGCATCCGGAGTCCGAAACGCTCATCACGGCCGTCCTTCCACGTGAGCACCGCATAGGTTACGCTTCCGTCCACTTCGGTATCCGCCGATGATAGATATTCGTTTATTGAATAAAACGGCGCGTTTCTTTCGGCGGCAATCGTTCTGAGCACCTTTTCGGCTTCCGGTTTTTGGGCTGCACAGAAAACCGGGATACTCTGCTTGATAATCCCGCCCTTTTCCGAGGCGATCTGCGCAATCGTCGTGCCGAGAATCTCGGTGTGCTCGAGCTCGATCGGAGTGATGAGGGTAACCGCAGGCTGCACGAGATTCGTCGCATCGAGCCGGCCGCCGATCCCGGTCTCGATTACGGCCCAGGTACACCCGGCGTCGCGAAACGCGAGAAACGCAGTAAGCGTCAGAAGCTCGAACGTCGTCGGATCGGCATTGCCCGGGAGAGTATCCGACGGCAGATCCGCCAGCGTTCGCGAAATGGTTTCCACGGTGTTCGCAATGAGCTCATCGCCGATAGGTTTTCCCGCCAAGGTGAATCGTTCGGTATACGACTCCACGTGCGGTGAAGTGTAGAGTCCGGTCTTATATCCAGCCTCGGTGAGAATCGACGCAAGATACGCTCCGGTCGAACCTTTGCCTTTAGACCCGGCGATATGGACCGTATTGCTCGAAAGATGAGGCTCGTCGAAAAGCGACAGAAGTATCCGCATCCGGTCGAGCCGATACGGCCGCATCGACCGGGCCCGGATTTTCTCTAGATTGGTAAACTTCTCTATGTATGCAAATGCTTCGGCGAGTGTCATGTTTTGTCCGAATTACTGAACGTCTTCGGTCCGCCGTCGGAGCGCCTGCGCGTGCGCCGGGAATCCCTCATAGTCTGCCAGCGCCGCAACGCTCTCTTCGAGCGACTCCAGACCCGGTTCCGTTGCATAGATGACCGAGCTCATTGTCATGAAATCGCGAACCGAAACCGGCGAGTACGTCCTGGCGCCGCCTCCGGTCGGAAGAACGGCGTTTGCTCCCGCCGCGTAATTGGCAAGCGAAAACGGTGTGTGATCTCCGAGAAGAATCTCTCCCGCATGCTCGATACGCTCGAGCTCTACGAACGGATCGTCCGTACGGATCTGAAGATGCTCGGGGGCTATCCGGTTGACGAGTGCTACCGCGTCATCGAGTGTCGACGTAACGATAATACCGCCGTATCCGTTCATAACGTCCGCAACATAGGTTCGGCGTGGCTCCGGCAGCTCATCGATAAGCTGTGCCACGAATGATGATGTTTCGCCGGCGAGAATCTCGGAAGCGGTAATCAGCAATGCCTGCGAATCCGAACCATGTTCGGCCTCGATAAGCAGATCGAGCGCAATTTGCCACGCTCCGGCGGTCTCATCGGCGAGAATTACCGATTCTGAAGGCCCTGCGGGAAGGCCAACGTCAACCGTGCCGATGAGAAAACGTTTGGCGGCGGTTACGTACTTATTCCCAGGGCCGACGATATTGTCGACTTTCGGTATGTGCTCGGTGCCAAGCGAGAGTGCCGCTATA
>CAYLZA010000198.1:0-5655 GCA_964387575.1 uncultured Spirochaetales bacterium
TGCCACTATACCGAAATTCCCCGAATTTTACACATATTTGCTTTGGCTATCGAAAATTATTCGCATATATCGATCTGATGCTGCCAGAAAATGGTTTTGAAAGTAAATTATCTGTTGACTAACTCTGCGTAATTGTTTAGATTACGAACCGAACCTGAGCTTAAAAAAGCGAGGGAGTCTCCGCAGTTGCGGAGTAATTAACAATCTAATCCAAAGGGAGGAACTAATGCGAAACATTATTCGAACTATCGCATTTGTGCTAATGGCAATGCTGGTTTCGGGCGCACTTTTTGCAGAGGGCGCGCAGGAAGATACCAAAACTGCCAATCTAACGTACGTAAACTGGGAAGAGGGCGTAGCCTATACGCATCTTGCCAAAACCGTACTTGAAGACGAAATGAACTACGACGTCACTATAACTGCTGCAGACGTAGGCCCCGCCTATGCTTCGGTAGCAAGCGGCGATCAGGACGCCTTTATGGAGTCATGGCTGCCGACTCTTCACGCCAGCTATCTCGAAAAGTATGGTAACAAGGTAACGAAAGTCGGCGTGGTCTTTGAAGGAACCGCCAGCGGACTGGTTGTCCCGACGTATATGTACGACGCTGGAATTACCACTATTTCGGATCTCGCCGGCGATGAAGCTGTAGATAAGCTCGACGGACAGATTACCGGAATAGATGCCGGTGCCGGAATCATGATCACCACCGGGGAAAAAGTTATACCTTCGTACGGTCTCGACGACGCCGGAATAGAGCTGCTTGCCTCTTCGGGACCCGCAATGATGGCTGCTCTCGAATCTGCTGTAAATAACAATGAGTGGATTGTGGTTACCGGATGGAAACCGCACTCCATGTTCGGGTATTTCGATCTGAAATTCCTCGAACAGGACCAGGAGCAAGTGTGGAAGCCCGGTAATATCCATATTATCGGTCGCAAAGATCTGGCTGATGACAAACCCGAGCTTGCTCAGTTTCTTGCCACTATGAAGCTGACCAACTCCGAAGTCGGTTCGTTGATGGTTGCCATTCGCGAGTCGGAAAAAGAGACGCTCGAGGCAGCGAGAGAATGGAAGGATAACAACGAGGACGTATGGTCCGACTGGATTCCTAACTAAAAGCGTCATCTCTCGTAGTTAAGAGAGAAGGGGGTGCATTGATTGCACCCCTTTTTTACGTCTATAGTGTAAGAAATTCGATTGGTAAGGAATAAGCGATGGCAATTATCGAAGTAACGGATCTCTACAAGGTGTTCGGGCCCAATCCCAGACGGGTTATCCCGATGATAGAAAAGGGGATGAACAAAGGCGATATCCTCAAGAAAACCGGCTGCACAATAGCCATAAGCGCGGCAACTTTTTCGGTTGAAAAGAAAGAGACCTTTGTCGTTATGGGGCTGTCCGGGAGTGGGAAATCAACGTTTATTCGTTGTCTTAATCGATTGATAGAACCGACGCAGGGCGAAATTCTCGTCGACGGTGAAGACATCATGAAGATGGACGGCGAAAGACTCAGAGAGCTGAGACGATACAAGATGTCGATGGTGTTTCAGAACTTTGGGCTGTTACCGCAACGTAACGTAGTTAACAACGTGGAGTTCGGCTTGGAGATCAGCGGAATGGATAAAGAGGAGCGCCGAAAAAAAGCGACCGATTCAATAAAACTCGTCGGGCTCGAAGGATTTGAAAAGAGCCTTACCTCGGAGCTCTCCGGTGGTATGCAGCAACGAGTCGGTCTTGCCCGCGCATTGGCAAATGATCCTGAGATTCTACTCATGGATGAGGCGTTCAGCGCACTCGACCCGCTAATCAGGACGCAAATGCAGGACGAGCTGCTCGAGCTTCAGGCAAAAATGCATAAGACGATTGTATTTATTACACACGATCTAGACGAGGCATTGAAGCTAGGCGACCGGATTGCGATACTCGGTCCCGACGGGAGAGTCCGGCAGATCGGAGCACCCGAGGAGATCCTGTCGAATCCCGCGGATGAGTATGTGCGTAGATTTGTTCAGAACGTTGACAGGACCAAGGTTATAACCGCTGAAACCGTCGGGGGGCATGCGGCAACTATCACCTATCCGCGTGAGGATTTGAGAGCCGCCATTCGGGCAATGGAGAACAACAGAACCTCCTCGGTTTTTGTTACCGACTCGGATCGAAGACTGAAAGGAATCGTGACGATTGACGATGCGGCCGATTTGCAGAAAAAAGGAAAATCTGATCTGGCATCGATAATACGAGATAACGTATATACGACTTCCCCTTCGACCGCGGTTTCGGATCTTCTTACGACCGCAATTGAAACAAAATATCCAATAGCAATGGTAGATGAAGACGGGGTTTTTCACGGAGCGGTCAGCCGTGCGGCGATCATAGCCGAAGTCAGCAAAGGAACGGAAGATTCCGAATCGCCGGTAATCCTGAGCGAGTTTCAGGAAAACTCGTCCGATAAAAAGGAGCAATAGATGGAAAAAATACGATCTTGGGTTGATCTCGGCGGGTGGTTCGAAGCTGTCGTAGACTGGCTTACGGATAACATGAAGTGGCTCTTCGATGGGATATCGTCGGTCGTAAACTGGGTACTCGACGCTTCTTTTTTCATTCTCGACAAACCACCTTGGGTAGTCATCATTGTTATTTTTGGTGCAATTGCATGGTGGGTTGCCGGTTACGGAGTTGCGATCTTCACGATTCTCGGATTCGGACTTATCTGGTTGATGGGATTGTGGACGCTGACGATGAGCACTCTCGCATTGGTGGTAACGTCGGTTGCTATTGCACTGGTGGTTGCGATTCCGTTCGGAATCTGGGCGTCGAAGAACGACGTCGTATGGAACGTGGTGCGACCGATTCTCGACTTTATGCAGACGCTTCCGGCGTTCGTATATCTGATCCCGGCGGTGCTCTTCTTTCACCTCGGAAAGGTCCCGGGCGTTGTTGCAACACTGATTTTTTCATTGCCTCCGGCGGTTCGGCTGACCAACCTCGGTATTCGGCAGGTTCCGAAAGAGATCAAGGAGGCGGCACTGTCGTTTGGATCGACCAATAAACAGCTTCTGATTAAAGCGGAGCTACCGGTAGCCCTTGCGACGATTATGGCAGGCGTAAACCAGACGATTATGCTTGCGCTTTCGATGGTTGTAATTGCGGGTATGATCGGTGCAGGTGGTCTTGGTAATGAGGTGCTTCGCGGTATTACGCAGCTTCGTATCGATACAGGATTCGAAGGTGGTATAGCCATCGTAATACTGGCGATTTTTCTCGACCGCGTAACCCAGGCGCTCGGAGCAGCAACCCAGAAGCAGACCTAAATGCGCAATTATCCGACGGGCTGCACCGCGGGACGAGCTCACACGTTGCGGCCTGTCGAGCGAAATACTCGGAGGGGGTCGCAATCGGATGCGGCCTTTTTTAACAATGAACGACAACAATATTGACCCGGTATGCCGGTGGAAGGGACCGATTATCGACGTTCACGCTCACCCGCGCGGTCTCAATGGACGTGACGAACTGAACAGGAATTTTATCGACGAATTGGTCGAATACTCGAACAGCATGGGCGTGATTCGAATGGTTACCCTCGGTGAAGTTCTCTATAAACGGTCCGGATATACGAAAGAGGAAATTCGACGTTTAAACGATCGAAATGCCGAGCTGACCGACACGCATCCGGATTTTTTCATTCCCTTTTGTTTTCTGGATCCTACGCTCGGTGCCGATTTTGTTACCGACGAAAGCAAACGTTGCTATGAACGCTACGGCTTCCGCGCGTTAAAGCTGGAGGTGGCCTGCAATGTATCCGATCCTTCGACACACGCGGTTTTTGAAACCGCCGCCGAAAACGGATTCGTGCTACTTGCACATGCAACCGACACGACGGTCAACAGCGATCCGCTGCAATCGGATTCCTCGGATCTGCGAAAAGCTGTTATTGACCATCCTGAAACCTCCGTTATCATGGCGCATCTTACTGCGGTGGGCATACGAGGCGTGTGGGAGATCGCGGATCTTTCGAACGTAATGGTGGATACCTCCGGTATGCAACCCGACGCAGATCTGGTCGAATATGCGGTACATACACTTGGCGCGAATCGGGTGTTGTACGGCTCCGATATGTATGCCCGTGATCTGACCGCTCAAATCGGCCAGGTGCTCGGGAGCTCGATAGACGACGAGACAAAAGAGAAGGTTTTCTATACGAATTCCGTGCGATTGTTCGGTATAGAAGGGGAAAAGAATGCTGATTGATGTAAACAGCTACATCGGAGTGTGGCCGTTTCGCTCGCACAGCGTGCGAACGACGGAAAAACTCGTCGACTGTTTGAAGACGGAAGGTATCGATCGTGCGGTTGTCTCTTCGATCGAAGCGGCGTTGGTGGCGGATCCTGATCCGTGCAATCAAGAAGTATTGGAGTCCTGTCAAGCGAATAAAGACCTGATACCACTTCCGGTGTTGAATCTTCGGATGCGGAACTGGCCGGATTTACTCGCCAAATACCGGGAGCACTATCAGGTACACGCGGTAAAAATCCATCCGTCGTTTCATTATTTCTCGCTCGATTCTTCTCAGTGCGACAAATTGTGTACCGAGTTGTCCAGACAGGGGATGACGCTTGTCATCGATACTCGAGTAGAAGACGAGCGGTTTCGGCATCCCGGTTTCAAGGTAACCGCTCCTGATACCGACGCAATCACCGCTCTCGCACGCAGTTACGACGATCTATCGATGGTCTGTCTCAATCTATATCGCAAAGATCTTGCGTCGCTCGTGGATCAGTCGAATATCTATGTAGATCTGGCTTTCCTAGAGTTTTTCAAGACGGTTGAAAACGTGCTCGGAATACTGCCTTCCGATCGGATACTTTTCGGGTCAAACGTACCGTTTTTCGTTCCCCGTGCGGCACTGATGAAACTTGCATGGGCGGATATTTCCGAAGCCGACCGCAACGCAATTTCCTCAAAAAACGCTGCGAGTCTTTTTGTGCCGAACGGGAATCTGGGGTGAACGGGCCGGACTCATGTGGTTTTGATTAAAGAATCGGCTGCCGCAACCGCTCTATGGCACCAGCCGCCGCTTGTTTTTCGATCGTCGTCGTGATCCTGCTATTGTGCTTCCTCGTAAATGCGCTTGATCTCCGTCTGATCGATAATCGAAATCGTGCTATCGTCGAGGCGTAGGATCTCACGCTCTCGCATGGTACCGAAAACCCGCGACAGAGACGGGCGGGTTACTCCGAATAACTCGGATAGCTCGCGTACTGAACGGTCGAGAGTGACGGTGGTTCGTGAAAATTCCTCCGAACGTTCGTAGAGATACGCCGCGATTTTTTGTTCTATCGAGGCAAACCGTGAAAGACGGAGCCGTTCCGAAAGAAAACGAGCCCTATTTCCCATATCGTTGAGAATCACGCGAAGAAACTGCGGAAAACGCACACACATCATATAAACCGTGCTTCGAGGCACTTTGAGAATCCTCGATCGCGTCCGGGCGCGAACATCAACCGGATAGGTGTTTTCGTCGGCGAACAGCATCGCAGATGCAATTATATCGGGCGCGGAAAGACGCTCGACGATCATCGTACGCCCGTCGAACGTGGAAAACTGCGCGGTCAGTTCTCCTTCGAGGAGCACGTAAAGCGATTCACACGGTTGTC
>CAYLZA010000199.1:0-2078 GCA_964387575.1 uncultured Spirochaetales bacterium
CGTCGGTTTCGGCATCGAGCAGAACGTTGTTTATCTTCGTATCGTTGTGGGTGATTCTCGGCGCGATCTCTCCACGTTCGCCGAGCTCGAGCACGCGCGTCATTTCGGATGCTCTCGATTCGACGAACAAAATCTCTTCGGCAGCCGCTGACGCCCGTCCCGAAGGGTCGGCACTAACGGCATCAAAAAACCGATTCAAACGAATCTCCATATTGTGAAAATCGGGAATCGTTTCGAACAGAGGATCCCCGGGTAGATCGACGAGGAATCGCTGAAACTCTCCGAACGCCCTTCCGCCTTCGAAAGCCTTTTTTGTCGAATCGACAATGTCATATCCTACGGTATTTTCGATAAAGAGATAGAGTCTCCAGGTATTTCCGTCGCCGTCCACAAACCAGTGTTCGCCGCGTTTCGTTGGAACAAGGGTCAGACTGTTGCGATCGGGATTGCGTCCATGTTGTTTCATTTTATCTCGCATGTGCGAAGTAACTCTCAACACGTTTTCCATCAGCCGCTCCGGTTTTTTGAAAACGTAGCGGTTTACACGTTGGAGAATGTATCGACGGGGCGCGCGCAAATCACACCCGTCTGCCGCATTGGCGGCCGCCACTCTGCCGCCCCCGGCTTCGCCGGCTGTAGCTTTTCCGGCTGCAGCGGCCCCGGCCAGTTCAGCGGCATACTCGCCGGCCCCGGCCCGTTCAGCGCCGCTTTGCGTGACGAGAAACGTGTCGTTTATATGCCCGTTTCCATATGGGCGTGCGTCCTCGAATCGACCGGAGACGTCGAATTGTTGTACGATCGTGTGCAGATCAATGTGTTCCGAATGATTGTGAGACATGTGGTGATACTATCGGATATGGATATTCGAGAAAACACGAGCGAATAACGCCTCGAGCTCTACATCCGTTTCTTTATCGCTATCCATTATGCAACAACCACCCTGTTTCTTCCGGTTCGCTTTGCCTCGTACAAATTGCCGTCGGCGCGACGAATAAGAGCGTCGGTTCCATCTCCCTCTTCGTATTCGGCAACTCCTATACTGACGGTGATTTTTCGACCGAAGGAAAACGAGAGCGTTTCGATATCGGACCTGAGCTTCTCGGCGAGCTCCTCGGCTCCCTCAACCGGTGTTTCAGGACATAAGACGAGAAACTCCTCACCGCCCCAACGACCGGCAATATCGGACTCGCGGACCCGTCCTTTTATTTGTTCGGCAACACGTTTGAGAACTTCATCTCCGGTTTGATGCCCGAAATCGTCGTTAATCGATTTGAACCAATCGATATCAAGCATCATGAGGGAAAACCTTCTCCCGTATCGCTCGGCCCGCTGCAATTCTCTCTCGATCTCGACGTCCAGCTTTGAACGATTGAATAGTCCGGTAAGCTGGTTCGTTATCGACAACCGCTCGAGCTCAGCGTTTTTCTCCTCGAGCAGACGCTTTGCCTTCGATATCCGAACACTGTAGGCATGTGACTTCCGTATCCACGCAGCCGCAACGATCACCACGGCCCCGAGTATCCCCAACGCCCGCCAAACAGCTGACCGATCTACTTTCCGTTCGAAACTGACCGATATCCATCGGTCGACGATCGATTGCCGCTTCTCGATATCTATTGCGTGGATTGCATTTTCGATCGCCGGAAGCAACCCTTCTTCATCAGGGTTTCCGGCAAGCGCAATCGGACGATGATTTTCGAGCCGACCGGAAATCTTGATGTTAAATAAACTATGATTACTAATTGCGTATGTAATCGCCGGGACTGTGCCTATATACGCAAAAATATCACCTGCTTCAACTCCGCGCAGTCCCTCTTCGACCGAAGAAACTCCCCGGAAAACTATATTATCATATTTTTGTTGAAGGACTTCTTTGAGCGTGAACGAAGCGAGAATTCCCACGTCGCGCCCTTCGAGGTTTGCCGGACCGCCGATAAACACTTCGCTGTTCCGAGTTGCTATCACCAGCGGAAGAGAAAGATACGGTTTCGAAAACGAGAGCATTCCGCGAAGCTCCGGTGTTGGAACCGCTGCGCTTAGAAGATCAGCTCTGTTTTCCATCACCGCCCGAACCGACT
>CAYLZA010000199.1:2088-5644 GCA_964387575.1 uncultured Spirochaetales bacterium
ACAAGCACAAACGGTATGTCGGAAGTGTTCGAGACGAGACCGAATATCTCCCCGGTTATACCGCTGTGATTCGCCCCGTCATCGAGGAATTCCAGTGGATATCTCGAGGGGTGAATGGCGATACGAACGCCACCCCATTTATCTATGTGTTTATTAACGAGCTCTTGCTGTTGCGGAGACAGCACGTATTTCATCTCGTCCGGAGTAAAAGCGACCCAGCGATCCTGCAAACTACGATGCTCAGACGGCGATATTCGATTGATACCGGCTTGCAGCAGGTCGCACAAGCTTCCGAGCTCTCGTCGCACACCCATGCGCAAATCCTCTTCGGCAATTTCCGGTATGTCTATCTCGCCGACGAGAGACACATTTCCGAGCATATGCTTTTTCACCATATGATCGCCGATGTTGATATTCGTAACGACGGCATCGACTTTTCCAACCGAAAGAGCGCGGAGCAGCTCGTTCGTATCTTCTATTTCGGCAATGGCGATTCCGGGGTATTCGTTCAAATAGCGTTTGTAATATATACCGGATTCAATTCCGACGGTCTTACCTTTCAGATCCTCAACTCCGTCGTAGTCGAAATCGCCTTCACGAATGTAAACAACGGTCGGGATTCTGTAGTACGGCACCGTGAATCTGGCAAACGACTCGCGTTCTTCCGTATGCGAAATAGCCGTAATCATTTCAACATCGCCGTTTTTAAAACGTCGAAGGTTATCCTGCCATGTTCCCGGAACGAGCTCGAATTCGATCCCCGTTTTTTCGGAGAGAAGATCGAGGTAATCAATGGTAAATCCCATCAGCTTGCCACGTACTACAAACGCAAAGGGAGGGAAATTGTTCAGTACCGCAACCCGAACCGGCGATTCAGTGACCGGGGTAAGCGTGGCTTCCGGTTGAGCGGTTGCGACCGACGCTGATCCAATAATCAGGAAAACGAAGAGCAGAAGCCTCACTCCCACACGTTGCGCGAAGATCCTGCGTCGGCCATACCGACGCCATCTACAGCTCAAATCGAGGGCATTGTAATACCGGGGCGCTTGTGAGAAACAGAAATACGGCATGATAGTATCGGTTTGCGCGAATGACATGTACGCGCTCTATGTATGTCTAATATAGAACAGTCACCGCGATTTGACTAAAGATACTGCAAAAAATACTCATTGTTGTCAATGTTTGGGACCGAATAATCGATTTTTTCAGCACGACGCCCTGCTACGGAAGCACCACCGGTTGGTTCATCGAGAAGCGGAAGTCCACATATCCGGACTGGAAATCTTCGTCTGAATCCACCCCAAGACCCATACCGGCAGCGCCGAAATCGACCCACCCGCCAAGATTTCCCGTCGTTATCTGAACGTCGTTTATGTAGGTTGTGAGATTTGTCCTCCGTGCGCCGCCGGTATCAACCCCATACAGCGTCGTTATCTTCAGCGTGTGCGTCGCACCCGCGGCGGTATTAACGGCCGCCGTAGAATGCCACCACTCGTCCTCGGCTCCGTACCAGTTCGACCAGCTCCCGGTGTAGCTCCAAATACCGAACAAGCCGTAGTAGCTTATGACGAAAAACTTGTAGTCGGTCGGGCTCTCATAATCAAAAATCATTCCTGCGTAGGTGTCGGTAACACCCGACATCTTCCGTATATCGATTTCGATCGTTGCATCGTTGTCATCTACATCTGTGCTCGAAAACCATGTGTACGGTAACTGCCCCTTGTCGGCCGGATCGACGGTGTAGTATCGATACGCACCGTCCCCGTCTTCCTCCCATTCGATACTCAAAAGCGTCCACCCCTCCGCGTAGGCGCCCATTTCACCGACCATACCCGAGACGTCCCGCGCGGCCACTTTGTAAAAATAATGAGCCCCACGCGTAATCGTATAGTCGACCGGAGATTCGGTCGAATTCCACGTGGCCGTATAGTCGGCGTCGACCGCTCCAATCGGTGTGTACGTCCCGTCCGCCACAGTCGCCCGGTATATAACATAGTCTGCCGCGCCGGTTACCGGATCCCAGTCGAGATCGATTCGGTCTGCATAGTCGCCCGTCGACGCGGTAAGATTGAGCGGCGCGTCGAGCGGCGCCGGCAGCATCGCTTCTACAATCTCTGAAAAGTCTCCCGCATTATTATCCTGATCGACCGCTACGACCTGATAGTAATAAAAAACACCCGGAGCAGCCGGATAATCGGTAGGTGAAGTCGTGCTGTTGAACGTAGCGGTGAAATCGGCGGTAACCGATCCGATCCAGACAAAATTATCGGGCGTTCCTTCCGATCGGTATATTGCGTAGGTATCCGCCCCCGATACTGCCTCCCAGGACAAATCGAGCGAAAGGTTGTCATCACTCACCGTCACGACAAAATTCCCCGGGGAGGCGAGAGGATCATCCTCGTTATCGAAATCCAGACCGAGCGTGTTCGCGATGAACTCACATCCGCTCATAAGACCGGTTGATAAAACGGAAATAATCAGGAAAACGACAATTTTTACTATGATATTACTTTTCATAATGATATCCCTTTATTTACCTACAATAAGTATATGGCACGAACCCGGAGCTTACAAGAGCCTGCGTTGTTCGTATCTCTCGTCGGTTGTTGCCGACGTGAACGATTGTCCGTACATTCCGTGATGACGGGGAGGTACAGATGAAAATCGTAACGAGGCAACGGATAGACACGGAGACGGTAACGAAGATAGATCCTGAAATAGAGGTAGTACACGTTCACTCTGACGATGAGCTCTTCCATGAGGCGTCCGACGCGGAGATCGTCGTCGGAATCAATCCCGGCCACTTTGATCGGATCGTGTCCGGGAATAAGACGCTACGTTGGGTGCATACGTCAATCGCCGGTGCCGACGAATTCCTTACTCGGTCACTTACATCCAGTCGAGTCGTGCTGACCTGCGCAAAGGGAGGTCCCGCGGGCAGGAACCTCGCTGAGCATGCACTCGCGCTCGCACTGGCACTCAGCCGCAATCTCGGCGAGTCTGCACGCTCCTCGAGCTGGCGTCGTCATGAGCTCTCTTCGGGCCCCTTCGAATTGAGCGGAAAGACTTTCGGCATCGCTGGACACGGGGCAGCGGGGCGGGATCTCGTTGAGATCACCAGGGGATTCATGCCGCGGATCATCGCGACCAAACGAACCGGTCCGTTCACCGAGTCAGAATCGATCCGGATACTTCCGCCGTCACAATTCGATGAGCTACTCTCCGAAAGCGATGTCGTTTTCAACTTTCTACCGGCGACAGAAGAAACCTACCGACATTTCGATCGTGACGCCTTCGAAAAGATGAAGCGAACCGCTCTCTTCGTGAACGTCGGTCGCGGGAGCACGGTGGACACGGATAGTCTGGTAGAGGCTCTCTCGGAGGGGTTGATTTCCGGCGCCGGGATTGATGCGGTAGATCCCGAGCCGCTTCCCGATGGGCATCCCCTCTGGTCGATGCCGGGTGTTCTCATCTCGCCTCACATCGCCGGGGTTTCACCGACTCGCCCGATTCGTAACCGGGAGCTTTTTTACGAGAATTTGAAGCGATACATCGC
>CAYLZA010000200.1:0-5621 GCA_964387575.1 uncultured Spirochaetales bacterium
CCTTGCGCCGCCGGCGAAATCCGGCGTCAGGCAGTTCTCATTTTGCCCGATATGGAGCATTTTGGTCTCATGCAATGCAGATCCAAACCGTGGCGAGGGTGCAAAATGAGAACTGCTGCAAATACGTATCATAGAAAGAGAACGCCCGAGAGCATGAATAACGCGGACCAAATAAAGCGCTTTATCGAACGGAAAGCAGACCAGGAAGGACGATTTCAATTCCCCGTCGCAGAGGCGTGTGATTTTCTCGGCGTCTCACAGGCAGACTACTACAGACGTCTTTATCATCACCGCGACAGGATCGACACCATAGCCCCGCAAACCATCAGCCGGGACAATCTGTTTCTGCTCATAGCCGGGATGTGCGACGATGTCGATGCATGTGAAACTGAGCTGCACCGGGTGGGTATCTCGCTATCGGTTGATGATCGAATCAGACTCTCCGAGCGTTATCTGTTTTCGGTGTCCCGGCTCATCGATGATCATGCAATCGATCACGACACATTTTCGAGAATGGTTGAGCATTTCAGCACCAAAACCGAAGCAGCTCGTGTCTATATCGAGCATTTTTTCGATCTCGAGGCACTCATTTTTCCGACGGCACAGGCATTCGTCGACGCATCGCGGGAGATGATTCCACACCTCGCATATCGATCGGCCGTTGATTATCTGCTTCTCCTCTTTAAACGTAATGTTCTTCGATCTCAAGAGCTACTCGAGCCTGTGATAGGCAGATTGATTCCCGAACGTGAAACCGGCGACCGTAAACCGTGTCCGGAGACGCCGATAGACCGGGCACTGAAGACTCTCAACCTTCGTGGTATTCCTGATTCGGTCGAAACGCTCAGACGCCACTATCGAACGCTCATGAAAACATTTCATCCTGATATTAATCCTGCGGGACTCGAGATAACGCAGGCGATCAACGGCGCATACGCACTCGTGATGGATCGGCTTACACATTGATGCCGGGAAGCTAATGCGACCAAAGGAGGACTATCCATCGGAAACCGAAAACATGGAAGCTGAAACCGGAATTATTGTTCATGCCTCGTACCAGACCGTCGGAAAGGGAACGCGTATTTTTCTCGTCGGTCGATTATTTAACGGCGATACATTCGCCGTGGTTGAAGACAGATTCAAGCCGGGGTTTTTTATTCGTGAATCGGACTCCTCATCGGCCAAACGTATGCTGTCCGATTCAGCGACAATCGAGCAGACGGATTATACGACGATTGACGGCGAGAGGTGTGCACGACTCGAGTTTGGAGATAATAACGCATTACAATCTGCTTCGGACAAGCTCGCCGTTTATGGGATTCGTACATATGAAGCGGATATTCGCGTCTACGATCAGTTTCTCCTCGAGCACGAGATCTACGGCATCATCCGTATTTCCGGGGAAAGATCCGCCGGTTCATGGGTAGATCATGTCTATATAAATCCGGAGCTCAACGCGGTACGCACATCCGGGGAAACCGGGGACGAATCGATATGGAGTATTCCGGAGCTGTCGATTTGTTCGCTCGATATTGAGAACGATCCCGACACCGGGGAAATATGGAGCGTAGCGCTGTGCACATCCGATCCATGGAAGGGCGACAGCGAGGAAGCCCTGCTCAACAACGGGGCCGGGGGCGGGGCCACTGGTGAAACCAACAACGCTTCCATCGGCGGTTCGGCCGGCCGCGAATGGATTTCCACAGTTCGAAACGAACGGGAGCTGCTCGAAACGCTCAATACACGAGTCCGTACTCTCGATCCCGATCTGATAACCGGCTGGAACGTGATTGAATTCGATTTCCAAATGCTTGCAAAACGATACGAACGATCGAACGTCCCATTTCTCCTCGGACGAAGCCGCGACACCGGCTCTTATCTCTACGGAGGCCGAGGCCGGTCGAACGCCGTCGTGCTTCCCGGACGTCAGGTAATCGACGGAATGCGTATCATGCGGTCGAGTCCGCTGCGATTCGAGGATCACACCCTCGACACCGTCGCAAGGGAGCTTCTCGGTGAAGGGAAAGTACATCTTTCCGGATCATCGCTTTCGAGTGACGAAATTCGGATGCTGAAATCGCTCTACAAAAACGACAAAATCAGGTTCTGCGAGTACAATGTGCAGGATGCCCGGCTGGTACTCGAGATACTGGAAACCTCCGGGATGCTCGGCCTCACAATCCGCAGGTCTCTGTTGACGGGTATTTCGATCGGACGAGCGTGGACCAGCGTCGCGGCTTTCGAGCATCTGTATATCGGCGCTATGAAACAGCGAGGAATGGTTGCACCAACCCACGGCGTCGATGCGCAACCGGTGGGGAACGCACCGGGAGGCGCGATCATCCCTCCGCGACCGGGGCTCTATGACAATGTGCTCGTATTCGATTTCAAGAGTCTCTATCCGAGCATAATGCGGACATTCGAGATCGATCCGATTGCATTTATTCCGCCCGAAGCCCTCGATACGACAAGCACCGAAGAGTTGATCGAAGCGCCCAACGGGGCGGTCTTCAAACGCGATTGCGGTCTTCTGCCTGAAATACTCGAAAGGTTTTTCTACCACCGGGAAAAGGCAAAACAATCGGGAGATACATCGGCGGCATACGTTTATAAAATCATTATGAACTCGTTCTACGGTGTTCTCGGAACCGGCGGATGTCGATTTGCCGCCACGGACATAGCCGGCGCAATCACCGGCTTCGGGCATCATTTCCTGTCGTGGTGCAAAAAAGAGCTCGAGCATTTGGGATACAATGTTCTCTACGGTGACACCGATTCGGTTTTCGTATTGACCGGACCGAACGAAGATGAAGCGCAACCGCAAACGACCGCGCGTAACTCGACCGAAAGTGACGCGGGTACCGGCGAAACGAAATCTGAATATGTCTCGATTGACGAGTTACTCCGAATCGGCGCCGAATTATCGAAGACGCTCAACTCTCGCCTCGGAGAATATATTGAGAAAAACTGGAACGTAGAATCGAAGCTCGAGCTCGAGTTCGAATATCTGTATACGAAGTTTTTTCTCCCGGCGCTTCGCGGGATCCATTCGTCGAGCGGCGCACGAGACCTTGATGTCGCAGCTCTTCAGGGAAGAGCCAAGGGATACGCCGGGTGGCGATACGTCGGTCCGGCCCCGTCCGCAAACCGTAACAGCGAATCCGAACCCGATGGCTCAAATGAGACCGCTGCCGAAAAAAGTATGATGCTCGATATAAAAGGTATGGAGGCGGCGCGTCGAGACTGGACCGACGCGGCAAAGCACCTGCAAATGGATCTGCTTTTAATGCTCTTCCGCGAATATGACCGTAAAGCCATAGAGAACCTGATTTGTCGGCGAATCGACGAGCTCCGGTCGGGAGCTCTCGATCATCAGCTCGTGTATCGCAAAGCACTTCGCAAACCGGTGGAGTCGTACGCCCGAAGCAAGCCGCCGCACGTCAGAGCGGCGCTTTTGCTCGAACCCGAGGACAGACACGGGTTAGTTGATTACGTATGGACACTCGAAGGGCCCGAGCCTACGGCTAAACAGAGTCACGCTATAGACTACGATCATTACATCGAAAAGCAGTTTGGACCGATAGTTAATGGAATCGGTGATGTTTTAGGGACCGACTTAACAGCTTTGTTCAACAACGATCCGCAGCAGGAGCTATTCTGACGCGGCATTTCGCACCGCGCCAACGGCGGCAACATAGCGGACGCTGATAGACCCTGCGTATAATGGTCGATAAACCCGCGGGCCGGGAGGCCGGCCAACAGGCAGCGTTCTGCGTGCATAGTCCCGTCTTCAGCCTCATGCCCGCAATTGTCGGCACTATGCATCAAGTCGTTCTGCCGATTTTTCGGGTGAAAATTGATACTCGAGAATCGCCGTGTGAATACTCCTGAACACGAGCGGATACACAACCTCGTTAAAATGGAGCCGCTTCAGCTCGCTTTGTTCTCGTAGCTTGAACAGACGATTGAGAATCCGTGATTGCTGGTTCATATACTGCTCGTAGTCCTTGAACTCCGGCGTAAATTCCTTGTACAAATCGGGTGCGCTTACCTTATCCTGGTATTCGCCGAATTTCTCGAAAAGCTCGTATAACGAGTATTCCTTGTCGATATAACGCCGCGTTCTCTCTTCATCACCATCAAGCTTTTTCAAATATGCACGATATTTTTTTGGATAAACAATCTGGAGAATAGCGGCCTTACGAATGTAAACACCAGCATCATCGAACGTTTTTTCGATCGCCTGAATTACGAATCTGTTGCCTCGATAATATTTCAGAAACTCGATGATCCTGTCGGCGCCGTACTCGCCCTTGTCGAGCAGTAATTCGACCTGATTTGATATCGCCTCGGGAAGCCCGGGACTGACCTGAACGCTGTACGTATTGAACCAGACGTTTTTTTTATCTTTGAGGATTACCTGACTGAATTTAAACAGCTCGTCTTTCCTGATCTTGCTGAACGTGCTGAAAAGCGCTGCCGCTTCACGACGAAACCGCTGATAGTATGATTCGACGATTCCCGCTTGCTCGAGAACTCCATGGAGATGCTCCGATATACGAAGACCCCCGATAGGTGCCGTCGTTTCCATTCGCTTTGCATCGATGACCGGTAAACCGATTACATCCCACTGTTTCGCGCCGTCGGGTCCGAAATTGCCCAGAGTTACTTCCCCGATATTCGCTCCAATACGGACGCGTATTTGAAACAACGCGTTAAACGCAGCCGATAATTCGAGATTGTTACGCATTGTTCCGATGATCTCGTACGCTCTGCGCAGGGCGTTCTTGGTATTGGGATCCGCCTCATCGTACATGAATTTTTCATTCGCCTGATTAAAAAGCGCGACGACCCGCTGCATTTCTACACACGTGTAAAAAAGTTCTCGAGCGACATATTTGGTCGCTTCCTCTTCGGACAGTCCCTTTGTATTCGCGTCGGTAAGACCGCCGAAATGAAACATAAGACTGTCACCTTCAATCTTGTTAAGGTAACCGCCGTGACGTTTGATCACCCAGTTCAAGGCGGTGTACAGGCCGTTCAAGATCGCCTGATTTTCGTTTGGACTCAAAAACTTTGATATGTACGTGTAATCGGCGATATCGATAAAACCGATACCGATCTGCGTTGTTATCGAGTACTTCGGTATCTCTCCGAGCTCAAATATCGCGTCTACCAGCTGTTTCGGTAGATAATACTCCTCGATCTCTCTTCGAAAGCTGAGCTCGTCTCTGGATTGCTTCTCCGACTTCCCAGCTTCTTCAGACACAAGCCGACACTCCTCTGTGTAACATCATTGTACGGTATAGATAACCCTAACTGAATTATCTCCAAATATCAACAAGAATTAGAGATTTCAAGCAGACCGAATATGATGCGTCTCATACCTACACGGTCGTTCAACACTGTTCGAAGACGCAGTCGAGCGTCGATAAGCGGATCGATCGTACACGCACGAGCAGCTCATCGTCCGGCTCCACTGTTTCGCGCGAGGGCAGCTCACCTTCGAGTGCCAGCCCCGGGACGATTACGGTATTACCGCCCTGATTGGCTCTCACGACAACGGCTTCACCGTCCCACGAGGGGTTTTTCAGGAGGTACGCAAGCGTCCAATGACGATT
>CAYLZA010000201.1:0-5613 GCA_964387575.1 uncultured Spirochaetales bacterium
ATGCGAGCATCTCCTACGAGTACCGGCAAGTCGATTATGATCTTGTCGATGGGGCCGCCGGAGCGGCGGCAACGCTCAATTCGAATTCGCTGAGTGGCTACAGGGCGCGCGTGCGTATCAATCGAGGAACCGAGATATCTGACGAGCATCTCGAGCCGGTGTTGATGACGAGAGTCGGTGAAGCGACCGATATTGTTGTCAACAGAAACTCTCTCCGGGTCGTGTTCGAAGGAGAGAGCATGGATCAAGGCTACCTCGGCGACGTGGTACGGGTTCGTATTCCGCTCGTACCGCGGGAGCTTCGCGGAATAGTACATGGTCCCGGGAAAGTGTATGTGGAGCTCGATTAGCATGATCCGAGAAAACCGTGTCTGCGCCGTCATTGCTTTTGCGATAGCCGTATTGATTCAGCCACTCGCGATCGGGGCTCAGGAAATCGATGAAGAAGCGGATACCGATGTGGAAACGACCGGCGTCACCGGGGAACAGGATGGGGAACAGGAAGATGCCGATCGGGGCGCACGTATAAAGGATATCGCTACAGTACAGGGAATTCGTGAGAATCAGCTTACCGGAATCGGTCTGGTGACGGGATTGAACGGAAAGGGCGATTCGACAAATTCGACGCTCATGCGAAAGGCGGTTGGAAATGTTCTCGGAACATTCGGACTTACCATCGAATCGGATGAAATCCGCAGCCGTAACAGCGCCGTCGTTTCCGTAACGGCCGATGTGCCGGCGTTTGCCGGGGCAGGGGACAGGCTGAACGTACACGTATCGAGTATCGGGGATGCCACGCGTCTCGAGGGAGGGGTGCTTTTACAGACCAATCTGAAAGCGGCAAACGGCAATACATATGCGGTTGCGCAGGGCGTTGTGGCAACATCGCGAAACAACGGTACAAACAAAACCGTCGCTACTATACCGGGCGGAGCAATAATAGAACGTTCGATTAATTCGGCGTATCTCGATAATAACCGAATCATTCTCGTGCTCTCACAACCTGATTTCAGCACGGCTTCCTCGGTGGCCGGGCAACTCGAGGAAGCGATCGAGGATCTCGAAGTCAGGGCGGTAAATTCGGCATTAATCGAAGTTATCGTACCCGAAGATTCGCTGGAAAATCCGGTCGAGTTTATCTCAACGGTGGAATCGGTACGTGTATTCCCCGATCAGCCGGCACGGGTCGTTATCAACGAACGTTCAGGTACGATTGTGCTCGGTGGAGATGTACGCATCGGAGCTGTAGGGATTTCTTATACCAGGGAGAATAATCAAACCGGACAATTAGTGACTCGGTACAGACAATCGAACGAAAAAAGTACGGTTTTTTACGTCGAAGAACCTGCGACGGCGGCGGACTTTGTAGCGGTGCTCAAGGAGCTCGAAATAAAAACCGACACCATTATCGAGATACTAAAGCTTATCGATGAAGCCGGTGCGCTCTATGGACGGCTGATCGTACAATAGGGAGAGAGACGTTGATACAGGATATAGGTAGTTTCTACTATACGAACGCACGGAATGTTCAGACACAATCTTCAATAAAAACAGCTCAAAAAACTCCCGGAAATGAAAAATTATACGAGGCGTGTGAGGATTTTGAGGCTATATTTATTAAACAGATGCTGAAGAGCATGCGAAAAACCGTCAACAAATCGGGTTTGATGGACGGGGGGTTCGCGGAAGATATATATGAAGACATGCTCTACGACGAGTATGCAAAAAACATGGCTTCATCCACACGTCTGGGTATTGCAGAAATGCTCTATAAACAGCTAAATGTGAATCAAAGCGTATAAAAAATCAGACGACGAGAATCCCGCAGTGTGTGGAATTTAATACGTTTGCGTCGAATTTTATTCCAACTCCCGAACGGCTCTGGCTATAAACTCTTTTTATATAAAGATTTACTCACACCTTTTTCTCTTCCGCCTTGGCTGGCATGATTCCTGCAATAATATAGTCAGGAGAGTTTAATGAGGGTAAAAAAAGCCAACGCCAATCAAGACGATGCTTTACAGGCTTATTTTCTTCAAATTAAAAACAAGCCGCTACTTACCTTCGAAGAAGAGCTTGAATTGTCCCGTAAAATCCAGGACGGTGACACCGAGGCTAAAGAGCGATTGGTCGAATCCAATCTTCGACTCGTTGTAAAAATCGCCAAGGGTTACCTGTCACCGGATGTGAACTTTCTCGATCTGATACAGGAAGGCAATCTCGGTCTCATGAAGGCCGCTTCGAAATACGACTATCGGAAAAACGTGCGATTTTCCACGTATGCTGCATGGTGGATAAAGCAATCTATCGCACGGTCTCTTTCGAACAAACGACGCGCTATACGGCTTCCCCACCGGAAAGAAGAAGCGCTCAAGAAAATCCAGAAAACCTTTTACACCCTCAACCAGAAGCTTTCGCGAAAGCCCTCGGTTGAGGAAGTCGCCGCCGAGCTCGAAATGAAGAGCGAAGACGTGTCTTCGATTCTCAATGCATCTTCGGCGATCGCTTCGCTGGACGGCGAAATAAATTTCGAGTCCGGTAAGCTGATGGATATCTGCGAAGATAATTCCTTTGATCCCGATGAGGACTTGATGAAAAAGAGTATGCGTGAGGAGACCATGAGGTTTCTCGAGCACCTGCTCGAAAAAGAACGACAGATTCTTATGTATAGATTCGCATTTTACGGTGGAAAAAAATATACGCTGAAGACAATCGGAGAAAAGCTCGGAATATCTCCGGAGACCGTCAGACAAATAGAGATGCGGGCCATCAAAAAACTCCGACGACATGCCGAAGAATTAAAGGACTACGTGTATAACTAGACGGAGCCGAAAATCTATTGATTTACGGCAACCGTCTTACGATACTATGCGGGTTGTCGGATGATAGAATGAGCTCCGTTAAACGTACGATCAAGAAACCACCGCTTTTCGCCGTTTTTGCACTACTTTCAATAATTACGGTATGTCTCGTAGTGCTACTCGTGGTCATTCCTGAAACGAGTGATCGCAGTGAGCCGGACGACGAAACAGCTTCGCTCCCATCGGAAGAAGAACGGAGTGACGCGGTCGGTGGTACACGCCAAACACCGGGTATCGACGACCGAAGCGACAGCGTTTCCGGAACTTCCGAAGACGAAAAAGTAGCAGTCCAAAAACCGGCGACGGAAAATTCCGGCAGTATAGAACCATCCGTCGAATTCGATGTCCATCTCGTTATCGACGATGTCGGAAACAATATGGAGCAATTCGAGCGATTTCTCGGGTTCGAAGGAACACTGACGTTCGCAGTAATGCCGAAGCGTCCCTATTCCGCCGAAGCCGTTCGACGTGCGGTGGAATCCGGGCATGATGTTATCGTGCATCAGCCGATGGAGGCGGTCGGTGGCCAGAATCCGGGACCGGGAGCAATTTATGTGTCCATGAGCGATGAGGAGATTCGAAATACGCTCGAAGATAATTTAAAAGGGCTCGGATCGATTGTCGGATTGAATAATCACATGGGATCACGAGTAACGGCGGACCGTCCCGCGATGCGCTCGATTCTAACGTTTCTAAAAGAACAGGGGATGTTTTTTATCGACAGTGTAACCACCGACAAGAGCGTTGCAGCTGAGGTCGCGGAGGAAGTGGATGTAGCATTTGCACGGCGAAATTCGGCGTTTCTCGACAACAATCAGGAAACCGAAGCTATAGCAGCGCTACTCGAAGAGGGACTGCTGCACGCTGCATCTTCGGGGAGTGTGATTCTGATCGGGCATGTGCATTCGGGTGCCCTTGCGGATATACTCGTGAGTAATTATGAACGCCTCTTTGATCGCGGATATCGATTCAAGGGAATTCGAAATTTTATTGCCGAACAAGACGGAGATTGAATCATTTTGATCGTACTCGGAATTGAAACATCGTGCGACGAATGCTCGGCCGCGCTTGTCGAGGACGGAAAAAAGATACTGAGCAACATCGTACGGACGCAGGTTGATATTCACAGGCCTTATTACGGCGTTGTCCCCGAGCTTGCTTCGAGGACTCATACCGAATGGATTGTTCCGGTGGTTCGCAAATGTGCCTCCGAGGCGGGGGTGGAGCCGACTCAGATAGACGGTATCGCCGTTACCAATCGTCCGGGACTTGTCGGCTCGCTTCTCGTCGGACTGTCTTTTGCAAAGAGCTACGCCTACGGATTGGGAATTCCCTTCGTCGCGGTCGATCATATTCAGGCGCATCTCTATGCGCCGCATCTCGAGTACGATATCGAATATCCCCATCTCGGACTCGTTGCATCGGGTGGTCACACGATTCTCGGTGTGGCGGAAACGGCGTTCGATATTCGCGTAATGGGAACAACGATAGACGACGCCTGCGGTGAGGCGTTCGACAAAGTGGCGAAACACTACTCGCTCGGATTCCCTGGAGGGAAGGCGATCGACCATTTGGCCAGACGCGGAGATCCCGAAGCATTTCGATTTCCATTCCCATCTCTGCACAAAGGCGAGCATAGGTACGATTTCTCGTATTCGGGACTCAAAACCGCCGTAATCAATCAATCGGAGCAGTTTAGAATAGGAGAGTCCTCCGACGAAAACATCGCCGCATCATTTGAAAAAGCAGCTATCGATCTCCTGATGCGCAAACTGAAAAAAGCTGTTGCCGACACAGGTATCAGAAAGATCGTACTCGGAGGCGGAGTCGTAGCAAACTCGTATCTCCGCGCATCTCTCGCCGAGTGGGACGAAATCGATTATTATTTGCCCTCATTCGCCTTGTGCACCGACAACGGTGCAATGATCGCAGGATTGGGATATCATCTGCTTGCCGCGGGGGAGTACTCGGAATTCAACGAAAACGCTTTTTCGCGTGTGAGCATGTTCAGACACGAATACCCGTAATATCGTACGACCACATACCGGCCGTCCTCGGAATGTATGTGGTCGGAAGGTTTGACAGCTTTGCAGGTTGACCATAAGATAGCAGCCGATGAGCAAATCAACTTTCGATCTCGATGCAGCGATCCGCAAGGTGCCCGATTTCCCAAAACCGGGTATTCTTTTTTACGACATAACATCAGTGCTCGCAAATCCGGGGGCGTTTAATCATTGTCTTGATGAGATGCAGGAACGCTACGCGAATGCCGGCATTGATGCCGTTGCTGCTATAGAAGCGCGTGGCTTCGTCTTTGCGTCTCCTTTTGCTGCGAATAATCGATTGCCGCTACTTCTCATGCGCAAGAAAGGCAAACTGCCGGGAGACGTTCTGACAAAGAAGTTTACACTCGAATACGGAGAAGACGAAATTCAAGTGCATAGTGCGGATATCAGGTCCGGATGGAACGTTTTGCTCGTGGACGATCTCATTGCAACCGGCGGTACCGCCCGAGCCGCTGCGGATCTGCTTCTCGAAGCCGGTGCCGCATCGGTGCGGCTTTTTTCGGTTGTCGGGCTACCATTTCTTCATTATGAAAAGGTCCTCGAGGGAATCGATGTGGACGTGCTCATCACGTATGAGGGTGAGTGAATCGGTCGTATTGACATAGAGTTTCCGCCATAGTATCTTGCTGCCGTAGTTTGTCCGGTTGTGTAATGGTAGCACGCAAGATTCTGGCTCTTGTTGTGGG
>CAYLZA010000202.1:0-5607 GCA_964387575.1 uncultured Spirochaetales bacterium
GGGGATTGAGAAACGAGATGATACGTTGAACCCGATGCTCCTTTGTGAGCAGAAGAATAATCGAAAGAGGAATAGCCGTACTGCCGAGAAAGATGAAATATATTATGCGAACACCGCCTATAAAGAACATCAAAAACGTGACCAGCAGGATGAATATCGCCGTTGAAAAATCGTTCTGAAGATACACCAGGGCTACAAATACGCTTACAATGAGTAAAGGGGGTATAACCGTATTAACCAGATCATCCATCCGGTCCGACTTTTTAGAGAGGATGTGTGCGAGATAGAGAATCAGCGCGAATTTCGTCAGCTCCGACGGCTGAAACGAAACGCCGAACAGCACGATCCAGCGACGCGCTCCGAGAACTTCGGTTCCCAGACCCGGGATAAACGTCATTCCCAGGAGAGCGAGCGAAAGAAGCAAAAGGACCGGGACCAGCTTTCTCAGGCCTTCGAGGGTCATCCTCGAAAGGATATATGCCGCTATGCAACCGGCCGCGACGTGAATCACGTGTTTTTTGAGAAAGTGATATGGATCTCCGACGAGTTTTTCTCCGTAGTAATAGGACGATGAAAAGACCACGACGAAACCCAATCCTGCCATCAAGATCACTATACCGAGGAGCATCGGGTCGATCGATTGTTTTTCCGCTCGTTCTACTGCAAACCGCTCGTTCATTTACTGTATCTTCAATGTCGACAAGGCGAGAATTGCAAACATCCCGCCGAGAATCCAAAACCGAATTACCACCTTTGTTTCGGCCCAACCGAGCATCTCGAAGTGATGATGCAACGGCGCCATTTTAAACACTCTCTTTCCTCTGAGCTTATATGAAACGATCTGTATGATTACCGAACATGCTTCGATTACAAACACACCACCGACGACGATCAGCAGAATCTCCTTCTTTATCAATACCGCAACAACACCGACCACTCCGCCGAGAGAAAGACTTCCCGTATCCCCCATAAAAACTTCAGCCGGATGCGAGTTGTACCACAGAAATCCAACACACGCTCCGACGATCCCGAGACAGAGGATGGTCAACTCACCGGCACCCTCGATATACGGAATCTGGAGATACTCCGAATAGTCGGCCCTTCCGGTGAGATACGCGAGCAGCGCAAAGGTTATCCCGACGAGAATAACCAACCCGGTAGCAAGACCGTCGAGACCGTCGGTCAGGTTAACGGCGTTGCTCGTTCCAACGAGCAAGATGACCGCAAACGGCACATACATCGCCGATAGATCGAGAACCGGAAATTTTACAAACGGCACATAGAGCAACGTCGTGTGATCGGTGCGGGTGGAATAGATAAACAGCATTATTGCAAGCGACAAAATGGTCTGCCCCGTAAACTTGAACCCCGCCTGCATACCGTCCGAGCTTTTCCGGAAAATCTTGAGCGAATCATCCACAAAACCGATGATTCCGAACCCGAGCAATGCAAAAAGCCCGATCCACGTCTGAGTGCTGTACAGGTCCTGCCAGAGCAGCACCGAAACGAGAACCGATACGATAATCAGCAACCCACCCATCGTCGGTGTTCCGGTTTTTGTGTAGTGGGTTTGCGGCCCCTCCTGCCGCGTCATCTGTTTTGCGTTCAGCCGACGGAGGAGCTCTATGACTTTCGGTCCGAGGAGAAACGAAATAAACAATGCGGTAACGGCGGTATAGGCGGCGCGAAACGTGATGTATTGAAAAATGTTGAAAAACGTGAATTGCGTAACCAGCGGGTAAAGCAGTTCCTTGAGCATACGTTACTCCTCCACCCGCAGATCGGGCCGAATTATCGATACGAGCCGCTCGAGCTCGAGGCTCCTCGATCCTTTGATAAGAACGATGTCACCGCGCGTAACGGTCTTCGCCACATCCGATGCAAGCCGATCAAAGTTATCGAAATAACGAACATCCTGCGCTATAGCGCGGGAGCCCTCACTAGCGGCGCCGGCCACCGCCCGATTTCCCACATTGCCTGCGGCGTTGCGTCCGGCGTTGCGTCCGGCCGCTTCATCATTTCCGCGTCGATCCCGAGCGTTGGCCACCCGGTACGAAGCCGCCGCTTCCTCTCCGAAGAAGTACACGATATTGGCCGATGAAGCGGCGGCCCTGCGTCCGAGACGCTCATGCTCGATCTCGGTGCTCTCTCCCAACTCCTTCATAGATCCTGCTATCAGAATCTTCCTCCCAGTCGAGGAGATGGAATCGAGCATATCCAGGGCGGTATCCATGGATTCCGAGTTTGCGTTATAGCAATCGAGCACGATCGTTACGTCCCCCTGAAGCACCTGACTTCTGCCGAAAAGCGTCGTTGATGCCTCGAGTGCCTCCGGGATCGATACTTCGGGAACGTCGAGATACTGCGCCATAGATATCGCGCACAGCGCATTCGAAAGATTGTGAGCCCCCGGCAGGGGGAAACGCACCGTTCTTCCGTGGAACCTGAGCTCGGTCCCATTGAGCCCGAGATCGTCGCCTACCTCGACTCCCCGGGTTTTCGTCGGACCGAACTCCTGGACGTACGCTTCCACGCCTTCGACGAGCGTTTCCCTGAAGGGCTCGTTTTCGCGCACAAACCCTCTTCCGTTCGGAGCTATGTGCGAAAAAACGATCCGTTTTTCACGGGCAATACCCTCCCTTGATCCGATTCGTCCGATATGAGCGGTACCAATATTGGTAATTGCGGCCACACTCGGCTTCACGATCGAAACCAGCTCCGCCATCTCTCCGATCCGGTTCATCCCCATCTCGAAAACCGCCGCGTCGTGGCCCCTGGAAACCCCAAAACACGAAAGCGGTACACCGATATCGGAATTGTAGTTCCCGGGGCTTATCGCCGTTTTCCGGCTTTTCGAGACCATAGCCCCGAGCATTTCCTTCGTAGTTGTTTTTCCGTTACTCCCGGTAATGGCTATACACGTCACCGACTGCATCCGGTCCATATGGTCCCGGGCGAGGCTCTGCAAAGCATGCAACGGATTTGATACTGCAATAAGCGATGCAGAGAAATCCTTCGCCAATTTCTGAATTAGCGCTTTACTCTCGAACGCAAAGTCCCGATGAACGATACAGAGAGAAGCGCCTCGCTCTATCGCATCGGAAATAAAAGCATGTCCGTCGGACCGCTCCCCTGGTAGTGCAACGAACAGGCTCCCGGGACCACACTTTCTCGAATCTATTTGTACATTGGTAACACGAATCGGGTGTCCGCCGGCGGCGGCAATCTCGCCTTCGGTCACTTCGGCGATATGCTCACGTGAAAGAGAGAGATCGGTTTCGCTAGCTGCCACCATCGGATACCCCTCCCTCTTCGATCTCTATGATAATTCGAGGATTATCGCCGTTTCTGACCAGTTCCCCGAATCCTTCGGCAAGCTCATCGATACGCGTCGGAGAGCCGAGCGCTTCGATACCCACGAGCTCCTGCTTATTCGACTCGAGAAGCGATCTTTGCTTCGCTTCGAGCTTACGGACTTCTCCAAGCTCCACGTCAAACCGATAACTCTGCCAGGCGTTGAAAAAGAGCAAAACCGGAATTGAAAGAATCAGTATGATCGCCGCTGTTCTCTTCATCCTATACTTCTTTATCGGCCAGCTTTTTTGCTACCCGGAGTTTTGCACTTCGCGAAGCTGCATTGCGCGAGATCTCCTCTTCCGTAGGCCTGACCGGTCTCTTCGTTATGATTTCCACCACTCGTGTACCGCCGCACTTGCACACCGGCCATTCCGGCGGACAGGTGCACGATTTGTTCATGTGTCTGAACATTAGCTTGACGATCCTGTCCTCGAGTGAATGAAAACTGATAACGCCGATTCTTCCGCCGATTTCAAGACGATGTATAGCAAGCTCGAGCCCCTGTTCGAGGCGTGCGAGCTCTCCGTTTACGACTATTCGCAATGCCTGAAACGTTCGGGTTGCGGGATGGATTCTCCCGTGCCTGTATTCGGCGGGAACCGCGGTTTTTACGATATCCGCAAGCCGTTGCGTCGTTTTTATCGGTCTTTCCGACCGCTCGCGGACAATCGATTCCGCTATGCGCCTCGAGTAGCGTTCCTCACCGTAGGTCTTCAAAACGGAAGCAATCTCTTTTTCGGGATATTGGTTCAGGATGTCCGCCGCGGACGTTTCGAGCCCCTCATCGAGCCTCATATCAAGTGTTTCATCCTTTTGGAAAGAAAATCCCCTGTTCGATCGTTCGTAGTGAAACAGAGAGATTCCGAGATCGAGCAGAATTATGTCGGGGCGTTCGAGATCCTTCGGATAGGAGGAAAAGAATCGATTAGACCAGGCGTGCTCTATTCTAACCCGATCGCCGAACGGGATAAGCCGTTCCCTTGCCCTCTCGATAATACGGAGATCCGCGTCCATACCAACGAGGTTGAGGTTTTTGTATGTCGATAGAAAAGCCTCTGCGTGTCCACCTTCGCCGAGGGTTGCATCTATCATGAGCGTGTCTTCACCCGACGACGCCGGGCGCTCAGGCGCCAAAAGCTCGAGGGTTTCGTTTACCAGAACCGGCTGATGCACGACTTCTACCACATTCTCCCCTATACCGACACGATTTTTGCGAGCTCCTCAGCTGCCTGTTGGAACTCGGCTTGATTCTCTTCCCAATACGAGTTATAGGAGCCTTCGTCCCAAATCTCGATATAATTTTCAATTCCCAGAACGACGCACTCTTTTTTGAGTCCCGCGTAATCCCTGAGCGATGGGGGGACGTTTATTCTTCCCGCCTTGTCGAACTCCGCTTCCTGTGCCGGAGCAATAAATCCGCGCTGGAGCATTCGGGCTTTCGCCTGGAAAAGTGAAGTCGAATCCATAAGATTTCCCGCAATTCGCTTCCACTCTTCGGTTGGGAAAAGCCAGAGACATCGTTCGATTCCACGTGTGACGACGAGAGCACCGCCGTCGATGTCGTTTCGCATCTTCGACGGGATGAGTATTCTTCCTTTTTCGTCGAGCGAAGCCCGATACTCGCCGGTAATCACACCTTAATCCACAAAATCCCGTTATCTCCCACTTTTTCCCACATCACTATCTATACTAACTGTCGAGGTGGAGTTGTCAACCGAAGTCTTTTCTAATATTTTAAAAACCAAGCCGATTTATTTTGTTTATCTTTACATTCGTGTAGTAAAATCAGCGAAAAGGAGAAATACGTGGGTCTCTACAAGGTGTACTTCAAATGGAAAGAAAAAGATGTCGAGTTGACGGCTCGAAATCTGGATATGACCCATCCGTACTTTGTTTCCATAAAAGACATTGTTTTTCCGGAAAAAGAACGATTGATTATCGACCCTTCTCAGGACGAAGTCCAAAAACGATTCGGTAATTCGAACCACATTATGATTCCCTTTCAGACGGTCACTCTGATTGAAGAGGTGGACGAGGAAGCAGAGGAGAGCGAGGACGAAAAAGTTCGCCGCTTCTCGGTTGTTGAAGAGGATGACGACGAACGGCCCGACAAGTAAAACCTACATGAGCCTTCGTAGTACGGCCATAGCGCGCACACACATGAAACGCCACCGGCGAACGGGTGGCGTTTTAGTGGCCAAACGCCTAGTGCACCACCAGTTCTCATTTTGCACCCTCGCCACGGTTTGG
>CAYLZA010000203.1:0-5565 GCA_964387575.1 uncultured Spirochaetales bacterium
GCGAAAGCGAGCAACGAAATTGCATCCGAGGTTTCGACAATACTCGATGAGCTCGGTTTAAGTCGATCTGATTTGGCCAAACGCCTGGGGGTAACCAAATCATCCGTTTCGCAGTTACTTTCCGGGGATTCCAATCCGAGATTGAGTACACTCGTAACACTGGCAGAAGCTCTTGGTTCCGAAGTATGCGTTTCATTCCTGGAAACTCGGCAACCGACTTCCTACATATCACCTGAATCGGATGACACAAATCAGCTACGCCACGATTCATATGTATCAGAGCGGCATGCAAAAATATACGATTTTAAAAATCCTAACGACATGGATTGTGATACAAACGTTCGATTAACTCAATATCCCGGCAATGAAGAAGAAACTATAAGTGATTCAGCTCCGGTTTTACAGGACAATCGATATTTTGCAGGTAAGGACAAAGAGGAATGCGTGATTTAGAAGTACAATCTACCGTAATTCGACTATATGAAAAAAGCCGGTTCCCGAGCGATATGCTTCGATTTGACGATATCGTAAATAAGATAACCGAGCATTTTGCGTTTCAGAAGCTATACACACCGGCCGACCGACATCAACAGGATCAACCGGTCGTCTTGTTCTTTGAAGAAGGTTATTGGTCAAATATACGAATCATCGAAATATCAATGCAAAGCCGAAAAGTCACTACTCGTGTGATCGGAGACGCCGAACAGTGTAAATCCGTCGCAGACGATCTGGAAAATATCACGGCGGAACTATGTAATCCGGGACTCGAATTGCGGAGGGTAGTAGAAACGCATGAATCGAAAATAACGTGTGAGCTCGATATCGATTTCAATGCTGTTTTTCACGAACGTATACAAAAAGACACAATTGGCTTCATGAAAGCGAATTCCGAACATATCGATTCTGTTTTGCCTTATGCGCTTACATTTCGAGCTCATTTTACAACTCCGATAGACATTCAGAAGCACCAGGTCCAGCTTTCACCGAAATCGATTACGTTGACGAGAAAAAGCGACGCAATTGACGATGAAAAAATATATGAAAGCGTAATGCCGGTTGAAAGCAACTTGCATAAAGAATTTCTAGAAAAATTGGAGCAAAATCTTCGGGCAATTGATTGACGCTAAATAGATATGTATAAGGGTTTTCGGGATTATTCACAAATGACGCGATCACTCTGTCTCCCGATTTCCTTTCCCAGCCTGTGTCCGAGCTCCGTCAACCTGACCAGCGATGTAGTTTCACACGACCATACGACGATCGTATGCCATCCGAGTCGACGGAGCTCGTCGTGGTTCGCCCGGTCACGTCTGATGTTCTTTTCGATTTTCGCTTTCCAGAAGTCCGCGTTCGATTCGGGCAGCTTGCCTCTCAAACAGGAATGACCGTGCCAGAAGCAGCCGTTGACAAAAATAACGGTTTTGTATTTGGGGAGCACGATATCCGGCGTTCCGGGTAGATCCTTTCGATGAAGCCTGAATCGGTAACCGAGACGATGGAGCAGTGACCTAACGAGAAGCTCCTGCCTCGTATTGCGGTTCCTGACTCGAGACATAATCTCTCGCCGTTTCTTCTCGGTAAACACGTCCATCGTTCGACTCATTCTGAGAAGAAATCCACATTCTGTAAACCTGATCCGCAATCGCCTTGGCCAGGAGCGGCGGAACCGCGTTACCGATCTGGCGAGCGATTTCGATTTTGGTACCGGTGAATTTGAAGCTATCAGGAAACGACTGCAGTCTTGCCGCTTCGCGGTGCGTTATCGGTCTGTGTTGCTCCGGATGAAGGTATCGCCCTTTTTCGGGCTTGTAAAACTCGGTTCGAATCGTGAACGCCGGCCGGTCCCACCAGAGCCGTCCGAAAAGATCGGTGCCGCCGGATTTCTTTCGAATCCAGCATTCGGGGGTCAGCTCAGGCGCGATTCGCTGTAAATCGAAACGATTCATTCCCTGTTCGGATATAGCTTTGTAGCGCGCAAGGCTTTTGGCGGTCGGATTTCTACCGAAATGGATATCCAGAGGCGGAGGCTCATTTCTGATCTCGGTCCCTTCGGGAACCGGAAGATCGCTTATGGCGTCTCGAACGGTTTTCCACGGTTCGGCAGTCGGGGCATACGCACCGCCGAGCAGCGTCATCTGTTTCGGTTCTTTGTCGGATTCATAGTGGGTTTTTAAAGGTGGAAAAAAGAGCTTCGGATCGATGTCTTTCGATCCTACGATGAACGCGCGTTTCCTGGTCTGCGGTACGCCGTAATCGCTTGCGACCATCAGTCCCGACCACATGGTAAATCCACGCGATTTCGCCCACTCTTCGATTTCACCGTGCTCGAGCGAACCGAGAAGCTGTGGAACATTTTCCATGACGAAAATGCGTCCTCCGGACCGGTCGATTACTTTCATGAACGGTATCCAGAGTTTTTTTCGTGGATCGTCGGCTCCCTGCTTATTGAGCAGGCTGAACCCCTGGCAGGGCGGTCCGCCTACGACGATATCCGCCGGTGGTATTGATGTGCTTTGATCATCGAGCAATTCGACGATATCACCGGGGCGGCATACTCCTCCGAAATTCTCATTGTACGTTTTTGCAGCATACTCGTTGAAATCGTTGGCCCATACGGTCTCGTACGAATATTGACTAAGCTGGTCGAAACCGACGGTGAGACCACCGGCGCCGGAAAAAAGATCGATAATCCTCAGCCGTTCCGCCACAGTCCCCCTCGCATATGACTATACCGCAGCTCTCGAACGCGTCGCGCCCATTCGCTGATTCCCGCAACAAGCGCGAGCTCCTTCTCACGAAGAACCGTGCCGGGATACGTCTGGAAGTATTTGAGCAGACGATCGCGAGCAGATATGGACAATCCCTTTGTGATAAGGCTTTTCCCGAGCTCTCTGAGTGTATCGAAAGCCGGTAGCAAGGCGATAACGCGAGCGCGTACGTCGTTATCGTTGATTTCATTTTCAAACGTTTCAAGTACTTCCCGTAGCTTCTGAAGCAGTTGCTCGGTATCGTTGCCGTTGTTAGACATCATCTGTAATCCGACTACTCGTATTGTGCGAATCGCGGATCGTGGCAGTCCCCCGCGCTATCATTGTAACTCATTTTGTCATTTTGTGTCTGATTTTCCTTCAACACAACTGGACTCGAGTGCAACGCACAGGCGAAAAGCCCTTGATTGTCGTTAGCGCTGGTGCTTACAATTGCCGAACAATCTATAATAATGATAACGATAGAAAACTTGACAATACTCGAAGACTTTTATAAGAGCCGAAGCGATTTTGCCCGATCTCGGATTCGGCGTCTTGTGCTCGCCGCGATGGTGGATACAGCGGCGTATGTTATCAGGAGTGAATAAAAATGAAATTAAAACCGATCAATAGCGAAGAGGATTACGAAAGAGCGTTATTGCTACTGGATTCCGTCTTTGATGCCGAAGTTGGTAGTGAAGAAGCGGTCGATAGAGAGAAGCTTGTAGAGCTTATCATGGCATACGAGGACAAGCACTATCCTATTGATACATTTGCCGTGGACGTACGGTACGATTCGAGACTAAAACTTTTATGGAGTATTCCCATGAATGCAAAAATATTGAGGGCGAATGTTATTCCACCTCCGCATCCCGGAGATCTATGCTGGACCCTGAGTTTATCCATCTCCAGGACGGAAGCGAGAAGCAGGACTGTGAGAACGCGGCGGGCAAGCGATGGTTTGAAGGAGCCTGTGCGCGATAGCAAGATACAGAATGAACTTCCTCGCGAAATAGTGTACCTCGCTTACGGAAATCTCCACGCCCCGCGACTTGAGGTCATCTTTGATCTCCCGTTCATTTCTATGGTAGAGAAACATGGATTTGCCAATATGGACAATGATATCGTAGCCGAACCTGCTTCGATATGGAACGAGACGTAACAAATCATCGCTGCCGTAGCGGAGGTTACAGAGACCGCACTGAAGTACCGTTTCATGGACTCTTACCATTACCATTCCCATGATAAGAGTCCCTACTGTCTTCTTTCGTGTTTTGTTCACCGTCAGCTTTCCGCCGCAGCTCGGACAAACACACAGGGAGGAAGCAAACCGTAGCTCCGGCTGGCGGGTAACATTTTATCTAACAATTTTGCTATAAAATCTATGAGAACTCAATTACGATCTCAATGTGCTTTTTATCACATTTTTACTATTGACGTAAAAATTGGAAAATGGTATATTTTTAAGCTTAAGATATATACCTTGCTCTTCTTGACTCTGCATACATTTCCATACTACGTAAGAAAAAAGAGTGTAAGATGAATTTATTATCGTATTTAGCCTTTGCTGTTGTTCTAATATCTTCTGCCACAACAATCTATGTTCTCTACTCGGATAGTAGATCACGAGTTAATAGAGCATATTCCTTGGTTGCATTCGCTATTGCTATCTGGGCATTTGGATATATGTTCGTATATCCATCTACAAGTGGCAAGGATATCGATAATTGGTATAGAATCGCCTCAATTGGTTATATCCTTCTACCTTCACTCCTTCTTAACTTTTCAATCACATATGCAGATCAAACACAGAAATATTCATGGTGGCTACTCCTTTTACTCATTGGGCCTCCTGCCGTCATGCTTTACAAAAATTTCACAGGCCATTTATACGCTGCCGGCTTCGTAGCCACTCCGTTCGGCAACAGAATTGTAATTGATACTGAATCCATCTGGCCCAAACTCTACATCCTGTATAGTTTTTATATCCTAGCAAGTGTCGTCATTTTTTTTAAGCGGTTACGTAATACACCTTCTAAAAGAGAAAAAAAACAGTTAATATTTTTTATTACAGGAAATCTGATTACCTATATCCTAGTTTATATTTGTAATATTTTTATTCCTCTTTTTACCGACAATATACCGGCGATAGGAGCACTTGTAACGATCATCTCCGTTGTTACCGTTCTCTTTGCGATAATCCGTTACAAAATGATGAGGTTAAATCCCGACTCGTTGTCGGACCGCGTATATAATAAGATATATGATGCTGTATTACTTCTTCAACCAAATGGAGAAATCATCGATGTAAATCCATCTGCCGTCGATTTATTATGTAAAAACCGAGAATCTCTTATTGGAAAGTTGGCCATTGATTTTATGGAAGATAAATCTGCTTTTCAGCAATCGTTAGATACAATATCCATAAAAAAAACAAACATACGAAGAGAAAGTTCTTCCTTCTTTAATGCAAGCGGGGATACCCTCTATACCGAAATTAACCTCTCCCCGATACTGGATGATTTTGATGACTTTATCGGAATCATCATGATAATGAAGTTTTTCTCTCCTATCGAATCTCTGGTAAAACAATACAACATCTCAAAACGAGAAAAACTCGTTGCTGAACTGTTTGCCCGCGGAAAATCGAGGGAACAGATAGCCGATGAATTATTTATCTCACCAGGTACGGTAAAAAACCATCTGTTTAATATTTATCAAAAAACCGGCGTAAAAAACAGAATGGAGCTATATCGGCTTTTATTCTTATAATACTCAATAGCCTATGTTATCGATAAAAGGATATTTGTTTAAAGTT
>CAYLZA010000204.1:0-5554 GCA_964387575.1 uncultured Spirochaetales bacterium
TCTTGATCGGTAAACGACACCCGTTTGCTCTTTTCGTCGAGCTTGTAGTCACCGACAGGCTCCTCGGGATATTCTCCGGTTTCCGGATCCTTTGCACACTCTTCGAGATGCCCGACGAGCTGGTTTACCGCTTCGAATTTTTTTGTATCGTCTTCAGCCGGCCCCGAAATGATCAACGGCGTGCGTGCCTCATCGATGAGAATAGAGTCTATTTCATCGACGATGCTGAAATCATGCCCTCTCTGTACCCGCGTATCTGCATTCCACCGCATATTGTCGCGAAGATAGTCGAATCCGAATTCGTTGTTCGTACCGTAGGTGATATCCTTGTTATACTCCTCCCGGCGCGCCTCGTTGTCCATTTGCGACAATATCGAACCGACCGAAATCCCGAGATACCGATATACCGGACCCATCCAGTCGGCGTCTCGCGCGGCGAGGTAGTCGTTCACGGTAATTATATGAACTCCCTTACCGGTGAGTGCGTTCAGATATGCGGCGGTGGTACAGGAGAGAGTTTTCCCTTCACCGGTTTTCATCTCCATAACCTTACCCTGATGCAGAACGATCCCGCCGAGCATCTGCACGTCGAACGGACGTTCGCCGAGGGTTTGGCGGGCGGCTTCTCTGACCAGAGCAAAGGCTTCAGGCAGTATATCATCGAGGGTTGCCCCTTCGGCGAGTCTCCTTCGAAACTCCTCGGTTTTTTTCGGGTACTCCTCCGGGGACAGGGTACGGGCCCACGACTCGAGCTCCTGTATACGGTGCAAAATGGGGAGCATTCGCTTTATGTCGCTTTCGTGTTTTGATCCAAAGAGGATTTTGTTTATGGTTTGTTTTATCAATTGAGTATTCCTTCCGTCTGTGCCCGAAGTCGGTTCGACTCGATCGGCGCTACAGGCAGAAACGAGCGTATTCACCCTAAAAGTATAGCGGCGTGGCGGAGGCAGTCAAGATTGACACGGGAAAGCGCGCTTGAGTAGAGTAGAGACGTGTTAAACCGAATTTCCCGCAGCGTTCTCGTGCTTACAATATGTATGTCGACCCTTACAGCATTGTCGTGCCGGGATACGGGTATCGAAAAAAAACTCATGTTCGAGTTGGATATCGGCCGTAGCGAGTCTCAAATCGATCTGATCCAGCATGAGGGAGTTCCTTTTCGTAACGATATAGAAATCGTGCTCAAGGAAGGCCTCGTATACATTACTGATTCAGTTGCTCGCAAGGTTATGAAATTCTCCTCGTACGGCGATCTTCTCATGTTGGTCTACAATAAATCCACCAATCCCGAGCCGGTTTTGCTCGTGACGAACAAAAGCTCCGACGTAGTGGCCAATAGAACGGCATCGACATATGAATTTAACTACGTTGGGAATATGGCGGTCGGAGTAGACGGAACTGTTTTTGTAGAGGATCGGCTTCCGCGGGAACGACGGGAATTCGATGAGGAGTTGGAGGCCCAGCTCCAATCGGTAATTCGACGATTTGATCCGAACGGAAGCTATATCGGATATATCGGACAGAATGGGCTTTCAGGAGCACCGTTTCCGTATATTCGGGACATCGCAACGAATCAACGGGGAGATCTCATCGTCGTGTGCAGGACCTCTACGCACTGGATCACCTACTGGTATGATGAGCAGGGAAATCACCGATATACGGTCAAGCTTGCCGAAGACGCTCTGCCGAAACCTTCGAAAGATTCGTATGCATCTATTTCGCGTATCGTTCCGGCAACCTCGAACGAAGAGTTGTTTGTAAAAGCCGATTTCTACGGAAACGCTCAAGAGCGTGGTGGGGATATCGGGTTTCTGCGCTCTTCGGTACACAGCGTTGATCCCCGTAGTGGGGATATCGATGTTTTGTTTGATTTGCCGAGGGCATATTACAATGATGATGTCTCATCCCGGGTAAAGACTCCCGACACCGAAATCAGCTATGAGCTGCTCGGCGCTGCGGAAGACGGATACTTTTTCTGTATTGGTCCGGTCTCTGAAAACACGTATCAGCTTCTCCTTCTTCATCGAGAGGGACGTATCGTTCATAGGGATCTATTTGTATTGGACGACGCCGAAACGCTATACCGGACCTTTTATGTAACTCCGGACGGAAATCTGACCGGGTTGTTCGGAGGAGAGTTGTCGGTCGGCGTTCACGTGTGGGAGACCCGTCGCTACCTGGAGGAGGATAATGATCAAAATCGTTGATTCCGGAGAAATGTCCGCAATCGATACGTCCGCAACGGATGATTTTGGTATCCCCGCTATTATTCTCATGGAAAACGCGGGGATAAAGTCGTATCAGCGCTACTGCTCGATCGAAACGGAATTGACCGTTGGACCGGGAGAGCTCGTGTTTGTGGCCGGGAAAGGAAATAACGGAGGCGACGCTTTCGTGATGGCTCGTCAGGCGCATATGGACGGGAGACGAGTGAGTGTCGTGATGTTTTCGGATGCCGGCGGTGAGCTTACCGGTAAACACAAGACGATCCTCAACCATTTACAGGTACCGCTGTATTCATGGAACCGCGACAGAGAGCAATGTCGACAGTCGTTTCGCCGGGCGTCTGCGATCTTCGACGGATTGTTCGGAACCGGATTGAAGGGAAAACTACGTGAAGATGCCGAAGAAATCGTTCAGGCGATGAACGGGGCGGCTCCGATCGTTGCACTAGACGTTCCGAGCGGTACCGGGGATGAGTTTCTCCCCGACTATCCTTCGATACAGGCTTCGGTTACACTTACTATGGGACTCCCGAAGAAGTGCTTGTATCTTCCGGAAGCGAGAAAACGATCGGGGACGATTCACACGGTTCCGATTGGTTTTCCACCGGAGCTCGTTTCCGGAGGCGGTGCCGAAATCGCGTTGCTCGATCATTCGGATATCAGCGGTATGCTGCCGCCGATGCGGGAGTGGGATTACAAGAGCTCCCGGGGTAAAATCGCGGTATTCGCCGGATCGGTCGGAACTTCGGGTGCTTCGATTCTGACGTCGACCGCGGCTGCACGAGCGGGGGCCGGGCTCGTTTATCTTTTCGCGGACAAAGAGCTGTATCCCTCAATCGCGTCGCAGCTGATTTCGATAATGCCTCAACGGTGGGATCCAGGCGGAAGCGTAGACGAATTTGATCCGACTCCGTATCAGTCATTGCTGGTCGGACCCGGTTGGGGATTCACGAAGAGAAGACAGTGGCTCGAGCGATTTATCGCCGCCGATGTGCCGGGTATTATGGATGCCGATGCGTTGACGATTCTATCGGAAATAGGCGATTCGGCCGTCGATCTCGGCGGGAATTGGGTGCTTACACCGCATCCCGGCGAAATGTCCCGGTTATCAGGGGTGGAGAGCAGGGATGTGTTGAGCGATCCCTATTCGGTAGTATCCGATACCGCTGAACGTTACAATGCGGTGGTGATGCTGAAATCACACGTAACGTTTATTGCGTCTCCCAACGGCGAAATGCGTATCGTCGATGGTATGAATCCGGTAATGGGAACCGGAGGGGCCGGAGATGTTTTGGCCGGAATTGTGGCAGGGCTGCTCGCGCGGGGGCTGCTACCGTTTGAAGCGGCGTCTCTCGGCGCGCTGATTCATGACCGCATAGGAAAAGCTGCGGCACGAGCTAACGGATTTTTTCTCGCCGAAGATCTGCTCCCGCTTGTCTCGAGGGTGTGCGGCGCACCGGGTTTGGACGAAAATGAGAGGTAAGGAAACGAGCGAAGACGGCATGGCTCATTTCCATTACGACCGGGAAGAGCGCCAAAGAAGACTGTCGGGATATGCTCGGGAAATGCACGGGAGAAAAAAAGGCGGTCTTTTCAAGAAAAACCGATCACTTGCGATTATTCTCATAGATCTAGGCGTAATTCTTGTCATTGCCGCTATCATGTGGTTTTATATTCGGACACGGGCCGATGAGGAGCTATACGAGGGGCTGGTTTTTGCCGGGGAAGCGTATTTTATCGATAATCGGGTGTTTGCAACCCTGGTAATAGAGAGAACGAATGATTCGATCTATACCGGAATGATCCGCGCCACCTTTCAGGCGCCCGGTGCGGACGATTATACGATTGAATCGAGTCTTCCGATCGAGATCGGAGAAACTCAGCGGATACGCGGTCTTTTGAAGGTCTCCGATGTCCCCGAGAACATAGCGGTCATACTCAGTGCCGCCGGCGACCAGCGCATACTGTCGCTATCGGTGGAGACACCGTAACAAATCGCTCCGTTGGTCGGTGAAATCGATTCTGCGATTCTCGTACTGCTGACGGTTGACCGGACCCGGGGTTTCGGATAATGTTTATGTATTCCATGGAGTGGGGGGCATAGATGGTCCAATTCTATTTTCTTGCGATACTTGCAAATATCATCGGTGGGCTCGCTCTTTCTTCCAGCTTTGTTGAGAAGAGATTAACGGGTCTTTCGGGGCTGACCGAATACTTCGGCTCCAAACCCGGTTTGAGAGTAACTATCGGCGTCGTAGCAGTCGTGACGGGCGTTCTCAAGCTCCTGAGCGCGACGAAGGGGGATGTACCGGTGGTTGGTGATCTCCTGCCTTCGCTAACGGGAATCGCGGTCGGTGTGGCGTTGTTGTACGAGCGATACAAGGAAAAAACGACGCTTCCTCCCGAATCCCAAGCTCAGACTGCTGCTATGCTCGACCGAATCATTCTGACCAACAGAAGCATTTTAGGCTCCTGGTCGATACTCATCGGAATAGTACATTTTTTCCTCCCGGGAGTTCTTTTTCTGTAAGATTCGGTAATGTGCTGAGCACCAGGCAGTAAAACCGGCGACGGTGCGATTAAATCACCGATCCGTCGGGAACAACCGTATTTTTCGGTATAATGATGATTCCGTCGCGGATGTGGTGGTCACCGAATTGCCCGTCGGTTCTCTTCCCGTCTTCCGCGCCGATAAGACAGTTTTTTCCTATCCGGGCGTTTGTGTCGATTATCGTTCGCTTTATGACTGTACCTCCACCGATCCCGAGGTTGGGAACCCCTCTGCGTCTGTTTTGCTCGATTTGTTCGGGCGTTTCGTAATAATCCGCTCCCAGGCAGACCACTCCGTCGAGTATAGCCCCCGACTCGATTTTCGTCCGGATGCCGATAACCGAATTGAGAATGGACGACTCCCTGATATAACTACCTTCGGCGGCAAGTGAATTGTACATCGAGCAGTTGATGATTTTTGTCGCCGGCAGGTGTTTACGATGTGTATAAATCGGCATGTTTTCGTCGTAGAAATTAAACGATGGATTTTGCGACGCCAGATCGAGATGGGTATCGTAATAGGAGCTGATGGTACCTATATCGACCCAGTAATCATCGAAGACATAGGTGTGCACGTCGTGATTTGCAATCGCCTGCGGAATGATCTCTTTGGCAAAATCGGGATACGAGTTGTCGAGCACGCGGTTTAATATATCCGATCTGAAAATATACATACCCATCGAACCGAGGAACCGTTTGTTCGGCTCGGTTAGTCCGGCGCGCACCGCCTCGGGAAGAGCGAGCGATTCGATATCGGTTTCCGGCCCCGGTTTCTCGTG
>CAYLZA010000205.1:0-5543 GCA_964387575.1 uncultured Spirochaetales bacterium
CAACCACTTGTCTCAAGGCATCAATCAGCTTTGTCCGATCGCTTTCCTTGCCTTAGACAGGAAACGTGCGGAAGACACCGAAGCTGTCCTGGCCGGTCAGGTCGGCGTCCCGTATGCTTTTCGCTACAGCGGAGTCACCTGTCGCCAGATAGGCAATGACCTCTTTCTCTGACAACTCCTTGAAAAATGCGCGCGTACATCCGCGATCGGACAAGAATCAAGATATCGAAAGATACGAGCCAAAATGCATGTATCAAAAATTTCGGCATTTTGACGAAAAAACAAAAGCCGCGGGCCGTTGACAACGGGGAGTTTTTCTTGCATAATGCATCATATAATCCCCCAATAGAGACAAAGTGAAAACCAGTTCATCCAATGGTTTGAAAGAGCTTCTAATTCAGGCAAAACGCTTTTACAGTATACCGGAACTCGCACGCGAGCTTGACGTGAGCTCCAGCACTATCAGTCGCTGGTTGAATCAAAAATCAAGTCCGAAACCGTACATTGCGGACAGACTCCATAACGTCATCTCCGCGTGTATAGAAAATAAAAGATCGGACAGCTCTTTTAGATTCGTTGATCTGTTTGCCGGAATTGGCGGTATACGCATCGGATTTGAAAATATCGGCGGCCAATGTGTATTTACAAGCGAGTCCGATGCATATGCGCAAAGGACATATAACGCCAATTTCCCTGCTGAAGAGGAAATCGTCGGCGACATTAGAAGTGTTCACGCGAGGGATGTGCCCGATCACGACGTTTTACTTGCCGGTTTTCCCTGTCAACCATTCTCGATAGCCGGTGTTTCGAAACTGAAATCGCTAAACCGACTTCACGGATTTGAGGATAAAAAGTCGGGCAACCTGTTTTTTGACGTGGCCCGTATCATCAAGGAGAAACGTCCTCGGGTCATCGTTCTTGAAAATGTTAAAAATCTACGGACCCACGACAAGGGCAGAACATTCCGGGTTATTATGAACGTTCTGCAACAGGATCTTGGCTATTCAGTTGACGACAGAGTAATCGACGGTCAGCATTGGGTACCTCAACATCGTGAGAGAGTTATTATAGTCGGATTCAGAGAACCTGTGCTTTTTGGTCTTAAAAACATGCCGTTGCCCTCGAAAGGGACAGTCAAAATGGGAAGTATTCTCCACAAGACTGACGGAAACGAGCCTTTATTACCGCATGACGGAAATCGATACTTTGATCACGACCGAAATGCGGTACCTGCGAAATATACACTTTCGGATCATTTATGGCGTTATCTGCAGGAATACGCGGCAAAACACAGGTCACTCGGACACGGTTTCGGATTCGGGCTGGTAACGAGCCAGGACATCGCCCGTACTCTATCAGCCCGATACTACAAAGACGGCTCGGAAATACTCGTTTATCAAGGTAAAAGGAAAAATCCTCGCCGGTTGACCCCAAGAGAAGCCGCAAGATTGATGGGATTCCCCGATGACTTCGTCATACCTGTCTCTGATACCCGTGCGTACAAGCAGTTCGGGAATTCAGTCGTGGTTCCGCTGTTTTCGCACATTGCGGGTTACGTGAAACCGATGCTGACCGCTCAAATTCAATCGGGGCACGAATTTGGATATAGTTGATAAACAAACACGTCAACGGATGATGTCCGGAATACGATCCCGCAACACGAGCCCCGAATTGATAGTCCGACGTGGGTTGTACTCAATTGGATTTCGCTACAGATTACATCGCAAAGATATTCCCGGGACCCCTGATATCGTATTAAGTAAATATAAAGCCGTGATATTCGTGCATGGGTGCTTTTGGCATGGTCATGACTGCCATCTTTTTAAGGTTCCAGCGACGCGTACGCAATTCTGGATAAAAAAAATTCAAGCTAATCGTAATCGGGATAATAAAAACATGCGCTTGATTATCGACCGTGGGTGGAGAGTTTGTATAGTATGGGAATGCGCGTTGCGTGGTCGGGCTCAACGCGAAATGTTACCAAGTAACATAGAACAAATCGGACAATGGATTTTGTCGGAAGAACCATTCATGCAAATAGATTCGGATTCCTCATATCGCTACAACGCCGTCCGGAACACGGATGGGGAAGGGACCTTGGCGGCCGAAAGTCCGCCACCAAAAACTCAATGAGATCGTCAGCGGTACTCCGAACATTGATTTCATACGCTACATAGATCTCATCCGTCACATTCCGAGTCACGGCTCGGGCATAAATATCGGCTTTACGTCCCGCGTTTCGATGACTATGTTTTAGAGAACCTAAAGGAGGTTTTATGGACAGCAAAAAGCTGATTTTTCTTTTAGTAGTGTTTTCTCTACTTTTTGGCTCTATCACCGCAGCTTTCGGCGCGGGGGCCGAGGAGACTACCGAAGCAAAAGGCCCGGTAACGGTCGCATCGAAGATCGATACCGAAGGCGCGCTACTCGGACAGATGATCGTACTTATGCTCGATGCCAATGAATTCGATGTCGTCGACAAGACCGAGTTCGGCACCACCGATGTCATCCGCAAGGCTATCAAGAGCGATGAGATCGATATGTATCCCGAGTACACCGGCAACGGTGGATTCTTTTTCGACTACGATGATCCGACGGTCTGGAAAGATGCACAAAAAGGTTATGAAACCGTGAAAATGCTCGATATGGAGCAGAACAACATCGTCTGGCTTCAGCCGGCATCGGCGAATAACACCTGGGCGATTGCGATTCGCGAGGATCTTTCGCAGTCGGAAAATATCGAAACGCTCGAAGACTTTGCCGACTATGTTAACGGCGGCGGGGAAATCAAGCTCGCCGGATCCGAAGAGTTCGTAAGCCGTGAAGACGCATTACCTGCATTCGAGGAAGCCTATGGATTTGATCTGGAAAGCGATCAACTACTCGTCGTCTCGAGCGGCAATACGGCACAGACCGAAAAGGCCGCCGCGAACAAAACCGACGGAGTCAATGCCGCAATGGCATACGGAACAGACGGCGCGATAGCAGCACTCGATCTGGTCGTGCTCGAGGATACGAAAGGTGTCCAACCGGTCTATCAACCTACGCCGATAATACGGAATGAAGTTATCGAACAGTATCCGTCGATCAGAGAAATCATAAACCCCGTATTCGAGTCTCTCGATCTCGTCACGCTTCAGGAGCTCAACGGCAGGATCGTTGTTCAGGGGCTCGTTGCACGAAATGTTGCACGTACCTATCTCGAAGAGGCGGGTTTTCTTACCAGATAATCAGGTACGTTGACAACACCTATGGAAGGTAGAAGCAACGGAGCCGGGTCGATACTCGCGACGATACTGAAAAAACAGATGGCTGTTTTCGTCGGTATCGTCATTGTGGTCATCGGCTCGGTTCTTCCATTTTTTACATTTCGGGAAACACGTGTAGCAACCGGTGTCGGCATTCAGCTCTGGAACGAACCGGGATGGTGGAGTATAGCGATATGTATCGCGTTACTCGCGGTCATCGTCTGGACGTTGATTCGAACCCGACACAACGGTGACGGTATATATGCAAAGCTCGCCGTCGGAATCGTCGGATGGCTGTTGATAGCGTGCACGGTGCTGCTTCTCGGTGGATGGGCCGAAACGCTCCTCCCCGAAGATTTACCGTACGCTCGTGTTGCCGTAGGACCCGGCGCCTGGGTACTCCTCCTCGGCGGATATATACTCCTGCTTACATCGTTCGAAACATTGCGCGAGTATTCAACGTTGAAGAGCGTTCTTGCCGGTTCAATCGTGGTACTCATCGTTGTTCTGTTTGCAGCCGGATATCTATCGGAGGTATCGATACTCAGGGAATATCAGGCCCGACAATCACGTTTTCATCAGGAGCTCGGCAATCATCTGCTTTTGAGCAGCGTCTCGGTACTCATCGCGGTAATTATCGGAGTTCCTCTCGGGATATTTGCCTACCGTTCAAAAACGCTCCGAAAACCAATATTCGTGTTCGTCAATTCGGTACAGACCATTCCGAGTCTCGCCCTGTTCGGAATCATGATCATCCCGCTTTCGGCGTTGTCGGAAAGTTTGCCGTTTCTTCGGGAGCTCGGGATCAGCGGCATCGGAGGAGCACCGGCGCTGATCGCGTTGAGCGTGTACGCCCTCCTTCCGGTGACGAGAAATACATTTACGAGTCTCGACGTACTCGATAACAGGCTGCTCGAAGCCGGGCTCGGCGTGGGTATGACAAAAACGCAGCTCCTGTTTCAGGTGGAGCTTCCACTTTCGATACCGGTTGTGATGAACGGGATTCGAACTGCCATGGTACAGACGACCGGGAACACGACGGTGGCGGCGCTTATCGGAGCCGGTGGATTCGGCGTCTTTGTCTTTCAGGGGCTCGGGCAGGCGGTCTCCGATCTCATTCTCCTCGGAGCGCTTCCGGTTGTCGGTCTTGCGGTAGTGGTCGACAGAGTTTTCGCAGGACTTATACGACTGATTACACCAACCGGAATAAAACGAGCCGGATCAGCTGAAGGAGCATCCGCATGATCGAGTTGAAAAATGTTTCGAAGAGCTTCGGTAAAATCCAGGCAATCGACGATATATCGTGTCTGATCCCCGACGGAAATGTAACGGTTTTAATTGGTCCTTCGGGATGCGGTAAATCGACGACGATTCGTCTTATAAACAGACTCATTCCTCCCGATTCGGGGACGATTGTCGTCGAAGGCACCAACATCAGGGATTATCGCCCTGAAGAGCTCAGACGACGGATCGGATATGTAATACAGAGCGTCGGTTTGTTTCCGCATATGACCGTAAGAGAAAACATCGGTGTCGTTCCGAAATTGCTGAAATGGAACAAGCAACGAATCCACGAACGAGTTATCGAGCTGGTCAGGCTTGTGGGGCTCGATCCCGAAATCTATATCGATAAATATCCGCACGAGCTCTCGGGCGGAGAAGCACAACGGATCGGAGTGGGACGGGCGCTCGCGGCGGATCCTCCGGTGCTCCTGATGGACGAGCCTTTCGGTGCGGTCGATCCGTTGAACCGTGAAGTGCTTCAGAACGAGTTTATTCGCGTGCAGCGGGAGCTCCACAAAACGGTCGTTTTTGTGACCCACGATCTGAATGAGGCCATCCTTCTCGCCGATCGGATCGTATTGATGCGGGAGGGGAAAATCGTTCAGGAAGATACCCCCGAAAACATCCTCGAGCATCCGCGCAACACGTTTGTCCGTGATTTCGTCGGAACCGACAGAGCGCTCAAACGGCTTTCGCGTCTTCGCGTCGACGATTATATGGCCGACGCACGAACGGTAACACTCGTCGACGGGAAACCACGCGCAAAAGAACGAAAGGATGTCGTCCAGGCACGGGATGGTTATGCGTGGGTCATAAACGTAGAGGGCAAGCTGGTCGGATGGACCAAGGTTTCGGAGGTACACGAGGATATTTCGATCGCCGATATCATGACCAGAGTCGATGCCTCCGAGCTTGCGGTTGGAACCGACACCAGCCTGAGACAGGCCCTCGCGCATCTTCTGACCCAGGATGTGGCCAACAGAGTGGGCACCCTGTTGTTCAATCCCGACT
>CAYLZA010000206.1:0-3239 GCA_964387575.1 uncultured Spirochaetales bacterium
AACCGGAGGAATCGCTCCATGAAGACTTGCGTGAGATTCTCGAGGCGGCAGAGCGGTCAACGACGATCAACAGACAGCTACTTGGATTCGCCCGAAAGCAGACTATTCGACCGGAAGTGCTCGACTTGAACGAATCGATCGAAGGAACGCTCAAAATGCTTCGCCGGATTATCGGCGAGGACTTGAATCTGCAGTGGCGGCCGGGCTCTCGATGCTGGGCGGTGAAAATGGATCCGTCGCAGATAGATCAGATCCTGGCCAATTTATGTGTAAACGCCGGAGATGCAATTCAAGGGGTCGGGACGATTGCTATCGGAACCGAGAATGTCGAAATAGACGACGTAACCGGTGAAACTCACGAAGGCTTTCCTCCAGGCGACTATGTGTGCCTTTCGGTAAGCGACGACGGGTGCGGAATGGACGAGGAAACGATAAACAACATTTTCGAACCATTTTTTACGACCAAGGAGAGGACCAAAGGAACCGGGCTCGGTCTCGCCACCGTCTATGGAATTATCAAGCAGAACCGGGGCTTCATAGAAGTCCACAGTGAGGAAGGAACAGGGACGACATTCAGGATTTATCTTCCGAGACATGAAGGATCAGAGGAGTCACCAATCAAAGAATCTCTGGATTCAATGCATGACACCGTACCGGCGGGAAACGGAGAAACGGTTCTTATCGTGGAGGATGAGCCCGGGATCAGACGAATGGGCGCCAAGATGCTCGAAAACCTCGGGTATACTGTGCTCAGTGCGGGTAGTCCGTCGGAAGCGCTTGAAACAGCGGGCGACAGGGAAGAAGAGATCGATTTGCTGATAACCGACGTGGTAATGCCCGAGATGACCGGACGTCAACTTGCCGATGAGCTGAAAACGCTTCACCCGGAAACGAGGGTGATTTTCATATCGGGATATACGGAGAACGTGATCGCCGAGCAGGGCGTACTCGAAGAAGGTGTATGCTTTGTTCACAAGCCGTTTTCGCAATCGGAATTTGCCTCTACAGTCCGGGAAGCTCTATCGAAAGCGTAATTTTCATGGGAAGCGAAACCGATTTTCAGACAATTCGAGCGGTTGTGCAATGATCAGCTCGAAAAGCTCTCGGTCGATCTCGTCGATTTCGATATGCTCCACGCGCCGGATAAGGGGAAGTGGGAAAAGGCAAAACGCCTCGGAATATTCTCATGTATCGAAGGCCAGGGTATACTCCAGAGCACGCCGGATTCGGCAAGCTTCTTGACGGCCTTAAAGGACGGGGTGTAGAAGGCGGAATCTTCTCGGTGAGAGTAGACGAGGATAGTAGTATCTACCGCTATCATCCTCCGCGCCCCTCATAGATCATTGCCCGAATGTTCTCCCATTGGCCTTCTTCTATACCTTCACGCACCCCGTTTCCTTTAAACGAATGATTTTCGAAATGGTAGGGTTTCTTCTGCTCGTCGAGGTAAGCCAAATAATGCCGCACGGCCGACTCCATAAGCTCCCTCATACTCGAGTTTCTCTCTTTTACTTTTTCTTTGAGCTCGGCCACAATAGCATCGCTTAATTCCGCAGTTGTTTTCATGTAATAAAAATAGCATGCGTACGGCAATATGGAAAATAATATATGGCTGGCCATATACTCCCTTAAAACCAAACAACTCGCTATCCAAAAATCGTAATATCTACCGGCTGTCTTTCATTGTCACATAGTTCGCGCTATCCTGTAGATGTGGTTTTCACGAAGTACGCGGTGCACGCAAAGCTCTTTACACCAAGACGCCTTCGGTTGTGCTCGGATAGACCCGTTCGGGTCATCAGACTATGTGTGGAGGTGAAACGATGAATCACCATCTAAAAGTCCCCTGTATACCCAGACAGGAGGCTGAAGTGAGTGTTTTGGACAAAGATATGTTATTGATTGGTTCCCGAGCTCGACATCGAACCGTGGCGTTGTTCGATTCGGGCGCGAGTTATTCGATCATTCGCCGCGATATTGCCGAATCAATCGAATTGCTTACACCGTTGCCGAATCCGGAGAGCTACGTTTTCGAAACCGCGCGTCCCGGCGATTTGATTCGGGCACAGTATCGGGTAATCATCGAGTTTCGATTTGACGATTCACAGGCTCTGTTTTCGGACGAGTTTATCGTCTTCGACGAGTGCTCGGAACCGGTGATTATCGGCGCAACAACACTCCAAAAATGGCACATTAAGCTCGATTTCGAAAACGAAGAGATCATCTATCGCAAAACGGCACAGCGGTTGAGAGTGTGAATATCGATTTGAACCGATCGAGATTATCGCGGAAGCATCACCAATAGAAAACGCGTTTCAGCAATTATTGGCCGGAGTGTCCCGGCATGGCAGGTCACTTCCATGTCGATTGTTTTGACACAAGAGCAATCGACAATTGAAGGGACAGCACCTTAGCTTTTTTACTTAAATAATCGTAAAAACATCATTTGTATGATAATATCGTAGACCTCGTTTGAGGTAGTTTTGGAAAGCGCACGAACAAAAACGGCACGGATGCTACAGTTCGAACAGATCCTGCTTTCGCATCCTTACGGGGTAAAACCAACCGATGTTGCGCGACGATTAGGTGTGCACCGTTCGACCATATACCGCTACGTCGAAGAGCTTTCAGAGCAAATCCCGATCTATGATACCGAAACCGGCCGTATTGCGATAAACCGTGACGCGTATTTGAACAACATCCGTCTGACAATTCACGAAGTGCTTGCACTTCACCTTTCCTCGCGGCTTCTATCGGACTTGTCGGACCGTAAAAATCCGCACGCGGCAAGCGCCGTGCGTAAGCTCGGCCAGGCCGTTCATGTCTTTGCGCCTAAGTTGGCGGAGGTCATACTTACGAACGCAGAAGTGCTGGATGTAGACCGAGGTAGATACGATAAACGCTTTGTTAAAGTTCTCGAAGAAATAACTCGGGCGTGGAGTGAGTCGAAGACGATAAAATTGCGGCATCATTCAGTTCGTCGTAATGAGGATGACGATTATTATATGGATGTATACCACGTACAGCCGTACGCACCGGGACGTACCGTTCACGTTATCGGCAAATGCGTCGACGAAGGCCATCTAAGAACCTTGCGTATCGACCGTATATTGGATGCGTCTGTTACCGAAAGCCACTATGTCATACCCGACAATCTCAATCTTCGCGGCTTACTGCGTGACGCATGGGGCGTCTGGTACTCGGAAACTACCGTCGAAGTGGTATTAAAGTTTTCACCG
>CAYLZA010000206.1:3249-5530 GCA_964387575.1 uncultured Spirochaetales bacterium
ACCGTCGGTATCGACTCGCGTAATGGAAACACGGTGGCACGAAAATCAACATATGCGAAGGCTTCACGACGGCTATATTGAATGGCGCGCCACGGTAGCCGAGCCAAAAGAGATGTACCCGTGGATTCGTGGCTGGGGCGCGGATGTGGAAATTATTAAACCGGAGTCGTTGCGACACGAATTTGTTACTGAGCTGCGAAAGTTGATTGACGCATACGATGTTTGAGCAAAAAAAAACGAAAATACCAGCAAACTGTCGCACTCGTTGCATCAGAAGGCGCGTATAGTATCAGTATGATTAGAAGCTGGGCTCACGGATAGAACGTTTTGTATATGATGAATCGGAAACAAGTCAGTATTGGGTGGATAGGAAGGACGCTCGAGGAAAAACCGTTGAACGTCGCCGTTGTCGATCTGGAAACAAACGGGCTTGATACCGAGGATAGTGTGCTCTCCATTTCTCTTATTGCCGAAAGGATAGAAACGCCACCGCTGCGAATAGTCGAAACAAAGAGAATCAATCGATATTACTACCCCGTTGAACGATTCAGAGCGTCCGCGATTGCGTACAACGGCCTGTCGGAGAGAGAAATATCTAATAGAAGACGGTACGCATCATATCCACGGCACTTCCGGGAGGACCGTGAAATGGCGGAAATCTTGTCGGAATTCGACTGTCTGATTAGTCATAACGCCTCTTTCGATATCGGATTCCTCGGCGATTTTTATTCCGGCAATTATTTCTGCACGATGCGATCGAACATTCGGAGAGTTCGCCGTCAACGACGTGTCGGAAGCTTCAAGTATCCTTCTTTGACGGAAACCGCACAAAAATATGAAATACCATGGAATAGAAAGAAGTTACACGAAAGCGAATATGATGCCGATTTAACAAGGCTTGTTTTCGAAAAGATGCTGCAAACAGAACTGAGTAAAATGGGAATAGAGTTAGCGCGATGACTTGGAACGAGTCACTTCCTCCGGAAGAGCGGTTCAGGTTTTGGGCCAAGACGCCGCGTCGCGGGGATGCAAATATAGAATGGTCTGAAGTTCACCCGGTTATCTGCCACCTGGTCGATGTTTCTTTAGTAGCCGAACAGGTGCTTCGAAATGCGCCTTCCGCTCTTTCGGACTACCTCGCGGGCGGGATTATTAGCCCAGATTCATTTGATAAAAAAATTCGCGCGCTTTGCGTAACAATCGGTCTTCATGATATCGGAAAGGTTTCTCCCTTCCAGGATAAGGTTCCTGCTCTATCGAAATGGCATAAAGAGCACGGATTCACATTCGGACACGGTTTGGAAAAAGACCACGGGCTCAATTCGGGGCGGTTTTTGCGCTGGCTGTTTGAGAATCGCTCAGCCGACGGATGTCCCGCGGCGAATGCGATAGCGAGCGTAGTCTCAGGACATCACGGAACGTTGTTCGGCAGTAGCGACCTCAGACGACATCCGGTGACAAAGGAAAGCTGGAAGCTATGGAAAGAAGCGCAGGAATTACACGCTCGCACGCTCTTTTCGCTGCATGGGCTCTCGGAGTATGAATCGATAGAGTTCGCCGATGTACCCGCAAGCTGGTGCTTTGTTTTGGCAGGGTTGACTTCGGTTGTCGATTGGTTGGGCTCGGACGAAACACGTTTTCCTTTTCATCCCCATATTCCATCCGATCTTGTTTCGTATCTTGACCGCCGTCGTGAATCGGCTGCCGATGCGGCCTCAATTCTTCAATTTGCCAGAGAACGTCCGACAGGCGGTGCCGGAGATTTTACTTCGCTTTTCCGGATTGACGCACCAAGAAAAACCCAAACCAGCTTCGCCGAATCGTGTAAAAACCTTCGCTGGCCGTTCCTGGCGATCCTCGAAAGTCCGACCGGAGAGGGAAAAACCGAAGCAGCGCTCAACGTATATGCCGAAAGCTACCGTAACGAAAGCCGCGGGCTCTATTACGCTTTGCCGACGCAAACCACAGGTAATGCAATGTTCACGAGGGTCGAGGAATTTTTGAACCGTTTGTCCGAAAATACTCCTACGGAGCTTCACCTCGTTCACGGGAATGCGGATTTTTCCGAGGATTACGAGCGTCTGCAGACTGCTGCAATGTATGGTCGCGAAGATTCGGACGAAACGGTACAAATCAAAGGTGCTTTCAAAGAGATCAAGGATGCGGTAAAGGCAACGGAATGGTTCACCGCGCCGAAACGAAGTCTGCTCGCCGAGCACGGCGTCGGAACCGTGGACCAGGCGATGATGAGCGTTTTGAATGTTCGCCATTTTTTCGTTCG
>CAYLZA010000207.1:0-5521 GCA_964387575.1 uncultured Spirochaetales bacterium
ACGACTTCCGGAGGATGTCATGGTGGACAAACCGGTGGATCAACCCGGTTCGTACGGTGGAACGCTCAGAACCGTCGATGTAAGCGGTGTCGAGCTTGCCGGTCTGGTAAAGCACGGTCTTTTTGCACTTGCCCAGGACTTCGAGGAAGGTACCCACGACTGGTACGACGGTGTCGCCGAAGGCAAAATCGTCCCGAATCTTGCCCGTGGAGGTGAGTTCTCCGACGACTACAGAAAATTCACCCTCTATCTTCGCCGCGGACTCAAGTGGTCGGACGGAGAACCGGCGACGGCTGATGATTTTATGTTCTGGTGGGAGGATATCATCCTCAATGAGGAGCTGACTTCCGCAGTTCCGAGTGTATATAAACCAGGCGGCGAAATCATGGAAGTCGAAAAAATCGACGACTACACGATCGAGTTTTCCTTTGCGGTCCCTAATCGATTCTTCGACTACTATCTGATCGACACTGCGGTCAGGGCGATGCCGATGCGACCCAGACACTATCTCGAGCAATTCCACATCGACTACAATCCCGATGCGGCCGCCCTGGCTGAGGAGAACGATTTCGATGAGTGGTATGAGTATTTCCAGAATCGCGGCGGAGCGCCCGATGACGTGACCGATGCGTTCTGGCAGAATCCCGATCTCCCGACCCTCGGACCCTGGAAGACCACCCGCTACGAACCGAATCTGTGGGTAGCCGAAAGAAATCCGTACTACTTCAAGATCGACACCGAAGGCAGACAGCTTCCGTATATCGACAAAATCGTAGCCGATATCGCTCAGGATCGCGATGTGCTTGCAGCAAAAGTCGTTGCAGGACAGGTCGATTACAGCGCCGTTGCTCTTCCGTTCGCGGATATACCGACACTCAAGGATGCTGAGCAGGACGGCGGTTTCACGACCTATCTCTGGGATACGCCGATGGGAGCGATGCCGAGCATCCTTATCAATCAGACCCTCGATCCCGAGGTTGATCCCTACTTGAGGGAAGTTTTCAAGGATTCCCGTTTCAGAAAGGCCCTCTCGCTTGCCATAGATCGTGAAGAAGCAAACGACGTCGCTTACTTCGGCGTTTCCTACCCGACTCAGGCCGGCGCACTTCCGGAAAGCCGATTCAACACGCCCGAATACGATATGGCGTACGCGGAATACGATCCGGACCGGGCAAACCAGCTCCTCGATGAGATGGGTTTCGAGTGGGACGGCGATTTTCGTGTCCGCGAAGATAACGGGAAACCGCTGACGATCGTGCTCGAGGACACCGATGTCGGCGCGATTCGAAGCTATTCGAAGATCCGCCCGCTGCTCAAAGAATACTGGGAAGATATCGGCGTAAAGACCGTTCTCAAAGAGCTCGAGGTCTCTCTCTGGGTAGAGCGGTTCTTCGCAAATCAGATTCACGTCAGCATGTGGGGTATCGACAGTATCGATGATCTCAACTTCCAGATTCTCGGTCCCTGGTTTATACCGGGTACTTCGTACGGCGGAACCACATGGCACGCACACGCATGGCACACATGGGTAAACACCGACGGTGAGGAAGGAGAAAAACCACCCGAGAAGGTAATGCGAATGAAGGATCTCTGGGAGCGGCTGCACGATTCCACCGATGAGGAAGAAATTACGAGACTCGGTAAAGAAATATTCAAGATTCAGGCCGAGGAGCTCTACGTTCTCGGTGTAGTCGGCAGTATCAAACAGCCGATTATTCTCAAAAACAACATCAGAAATTTTCCTGAAAACGGTGTCTGGGCGAACAACTCGTCGTTGAGTGAGTACGCATGGGCATTCCAGTGGTATTTCGAATAACAACCGAGCACAACCTCTCGTAAATATGTAACAAAGACGGGCTCCTCACAACGGGGAGCCCCATTTATAATAGAGCAACCGAGGAGCGCCATGGCTGCATATGTGATTCGACGACTCTTTTATATGATGATACTGCTTTTTGTTCTTTCGATCGTAACGTTTATCATCATACAGCTTCCGCCGGGAGACTACCTCTCCTCCTATATCGGACGATTACGCGCGCAAGGCTCGAATGTAACCGATGAGCTCATCGCAAACCTTACCCGCCGTTACGGTCTCGACGAACCGCTCTATCAGCAATTTTTAAAGTGGTTCTCGGGTTTATTCCGTGGCGATTTCGGGATATCGATGCAGCACAACGAGCCGGTTCGCGAGCTCATCGGAGAACGATTGGCCCTTACAGTGACGGTTTCACTTTCGACTCTGTTGTTTACCTATCTCGTATCGATCCCGATCGGTATCTATTCGGCGACAAATCAATACTCCATAGGAGATTATGCATTTACAACGGTAGGATTCGTCGGTCTCGCAATCCCTAATTTCATGCTTGCGCTTCTTCTCATGTTCTTTTTCAACAAAACGTTCGGCATAAGCGTCGGCGGACTATTTTCGCCCGAATACAGACTCGAACCGTGGAGCATCGGGAAGATATGGGACATGATCAAGCATCTTCCGGTACCGATCATAGTCGTAGGCACGGCGGGCACCGCCGGATTAATTCGTGTTATGCGCGGGTGCCTGCTCGACGAGCTCAAAAAACAATACGTCGTCACCGCACGGGCAAAGGGAGTGAAGGAAAACACGCTTCTCTTTCGATATCCGGTGCGTATCGCGCTCAATCCCGTTATCAGTACGATCGGCTGGACGCTCCCGGCCATCGTGTCGGGCGGAACGATAACCGCGGTCGTTCTCGATCTACCGACGACGGGTCCGTTACTGCTGAGCGCCTTGATCAATCAGGATATGTATCTCGCGGGAACATTCGTCATGTTTCTGAGCATTCTCACCGTTGTCGGTACCTTTTTATCCGATATATTGCTCGTAGCGATCGATCCGAGAATACGATTCGAGAGGGTTTCCGCATGAGTAGAACAAAAAAGCTCGCTCGAATGGAACACAGCCTCAAAAAAACTCAGGCGGAAGAAAGTTATTATCTCGCATCTCAGTGGCAATTGATGGGGCGCCGTTTCAAAAAACACAAGCTGGCCCTCACGAGTATTGCAGTTCTCGGAGTGTTTTATATCATCGCGCTTTTTGCCACCTTTTTTGCGCCGTATGATCCGGTAAAACGATTCCCCAAATATCCTTTCTGTCCGCCGCAAAGAATCCGTGTGTTTCACGAAGGAAAATTGCGCGCCCCCTTTGTATACGGAGTACAGTCGGAGTTCAACGCCGATCGTTTCGTCAATGAGTACGTTGTCGATAAAACCATACGTCATCCGGTTCGGTTTTTTGCCGCCGGTGACGAGTATGAGTTGCTTGGGCTCTTTGATACGAATATTCACTTTCTCACGAGCCCGGATGGTCCGATGTTTCTTTTTGGTACCGATGAGCTCGGGCGGGACATGATGTCCCGGTCTCTCATCGGTGCACGAATTTCGCTGTCGATCGGGCTCATGGGAGTGATGATCAGCTTTGTGTTAGGGTGTATTCTCGGGGGTGTCTCCGGGTATTTCGGAGGAGCCGTCGACACGATCGTTCAACGAATAATCGAATTTATTATATCGATTCCCACTATTCCGCTTTGGATTGCGCTTGCCGCGGCGCTGCCACCGGCGTGGCCCTCAGTCAAGGTTTATTTCGGTATAACGATAATTTTGTCGATCATCGGATGGTGCCCGGTGGCGCGTCAGGTAAGAGGAAAGCTCCTCGAGCTGCGAGAAGCCGACTTCGTGATGGCGGCACGAATAAGTGGGATGAGACAGACGCAAATCATCGGAAGGCACCTGCTCCCGTCGTTTTTGAGTTTTCTTATCGTAAGCCTGACTCTCGCCATACCGAATATGATCATCGCCGAAACGGCATTGAGCTTTCTCGGTCTCGGCATCAGACCACCGGCAATAAGCTGGGGAGTGCTGATGCAGGAAGCGCAGAATGTTCGTACCGTTACGATGAATCCGTGGATGCTATTTCCCGGTCTTTTCGTTATAGTTACAGTATTGGCGTTTAACTTCGTAGGAGACGGGCTTCGCGACGCGGCGGACCCATATAAGTAGAAATGGTTTTACTCTATGCGATTTTCGGAATCGGATTTACGATATTTATCGTCGTGATGATGCTCAAAGCATCGACTCGACTCATCGAGCTGTTTATCGGTTCAAAACACGCGGACGCAGACGAGATCCTCCAAACCAGGCGGATCCCGACATCGTGGTGCATCAAGACGCCTAAAAAGGGCGCACCGAGCCGACGACGCATAACAAAGCGAAAAGCGTTGCGACGACTCTGGCGTGTCATAAAGTATTTCAAACGCACACCACTTGTCGACACCGAGGAGACGAGAGCCCGCATTATCCGCGACTTAGGAAACGTCTATCGTGCGTGGTCCGAAGCCGATCTCTCCTCCATTATGCCGTTCGGTATCCCGCTCAATGGAGATAAACACCGTCGTAATAGAGAACAGATTGACGAATAGTGCATCACGACCGTTCAGGCAATCTTGTTGAGAATCGCCATATCGGTATCACGAAGCTCAACCTCCGCTGCGCGTCGATTCTCGTCGATATGCTCGGCGCTCGTTGCTTTGGGAATCGTCACGACCCCCTCCTGCAAGACAAGCCAGGCAATTGCGACCTGGGCTTCGGTACACCCCCGTCTCTCGGCGATCTCCCTGACCTCCCGAACCGCCTGCTCACCGGCGAGTTTTTTTCGCTCGATCGGACGATATGCTACGACGGATATCTCATTTTCGCGACAGTATGAGAGAAATTCAGGAGTAACCGATCCTCGATTAATGATATTGTAATGAACCTGCACAGCCGCTATCGGTCGCTTGCTCAACGATACGGCCGTCTGGAGTTGCTCCAGATTAAAGTTACTGACGCCGATTGCCCTGGTAAGCCCGGCATCGCGTGCGTCGTTGAGCCCGGAGATGTACTCATTCATCTCGATAGCGTCCCACGGAAAATGGACATACAGCAAATCGATATAATCGGTCCCGAGACTTCTCAAGCTCATCTCAGCCGCTTTCGGAACCGCATTTCGCAGGCAATGACTTCGCCACACTTTGGTCGCGATACACAAGCTTTCACGCTCGGTTTCGCGTATCGCCTCCCCAACTATTTCTTCGGTATGTCCCGCGCCGTAAAACTGAGCGGTATCGATATGATTCTGGCCGCCGGATATCGCATAGCGAATTGCCTCTATTGCCTGTTCATCGTATCGATAATCGGCATATACACTGCCGTCACCCAACCGCTCGCCTCCCATACCCCAGGTCCCGATGCCGACCGGATGTATTTCGCGATCGTTTATGAGTTTTTTTTCCATATAGACTCTCTCCCGCATAGACTCTCTCCCGCGTGCGTATCTCCGTCACCGACAGTGTAACCGATCGTGTGGATTTCATCATCGGTGATGGCCATCCAGATACGATATTTCGGTCCGGCTATCGGTTCCAAATGTGGTTATACGAACCTCAATCGCCGATACCGTTTCTTACGATACCGCCTGACCACACTGGTGTGGTCAGGCGGATCGCCGGGA
>CAYLZA010000208.1:0-5502 GCA_964387575.1 uncultured Spirochaetales bacterium
TTGCTGATTCTTCTTACCGGAATCGCTGCGAGTGTTTTCTACACTGGAGATCCGGTTTCGTACAAACACCGAGCGCTCGGGGAGTTGTCGGTTTTCATCATGTGGGGCCCGCTCATGGTCGCCGGCGGCGCTTACGTGCTTTCGGGAGCGACTTCAGCGGTCGGGCGGTTTGCACTCGTGTCCATTCCCCATGGAGTCTGGGTCGCGCTTGTATTGTTCGCCAACAACCTTAAGGACATCGATTTCGACGGTAATGTGCGGATCAAAACGCTCGGAACGATACTCGGCCGAAGGAAAGGAATGCGTTTTTTCGCGGCCGGCATTGCCGCCGTATACTGTTTGACGATAGGCGAAATCGTCGCCGGTGTGTTGCCGGTTTGGTCGGTGCTCACTGCTCTATCTGCTCTACCGGCAATCTTTCTGTTTAGGGAGATCGTCAGCGAGGAGCACGTTCCGGCGGACGCGGACCCAAAGACGGCGAAGACAGGCACGATCTACGGGGTGCTTCTCATTAGTTCGCTTGTCATATCACTGGTGTAATGCCTCGTATGCTGGGCGCGGGAACGGACCGCGTTTTGAATAAATCCTTCGAGGTCAGGCAGGCGTTCGAAGAGGAGCCGACAAAGGACGAGTCGTAACCACGGGATTACATGGGTTTCGTGCTCAAGTACCGATCGCTCTCGTTCAGCCGAAGGTAGTGAAAAATACGTGATATGCAACGTCGACGAGGGGCCGGGATCTTCCATGGATCGTGCAGAAATGGTGGACTTGTGTGTCGGCGCGTATGCGGTCGACGCCACACACGTTTTCGTTTATATCCGTGACGAATATGCGCCGGGGCTCAAGCGGATATGAAAGGTAACGGCGTATACCGAGGTTTACGGACACCTCGGCGACAATATCTTTCGGAAATAGTGGCCGAGATTCCCGGCGGTCGGGTCACGGTCGTGCAGATCGCCGCGGAAACCGATCTTCCCCTCGACGATGTAAGCGCTACGCTCGACGAAATGACGAAGAAGGGCTATGTCATGCAGGATGTGCTCGATAATGGCGTCATCGCCTACGAGTTCCCTTCGATCAGGGAGGAATAACTCAACACGGCCCGGGTCGTATGGCGTGCGTCGGGCTGAAGCCGCATCTCGTTCCCCCGGGCATTCGCTGTTTCCACACAGAGCATTTCCTTCCATTCCTCGTCCCCGAAATCCTCCATTCGTCCGGCTTTGCCGCTCCACGGATTCCACACAACCGTGCTCTTCGATCCGGTTTTTTCGATCCGGATTGTCCGGTTTGCACCGGGATCGATTATCTCGCACGTAGTTTCCGCATCGAGATAGGTGCGATCGGTTTCTTCCGTAAAGGTTATCGGTTCGTCTTCCACTATTTTTTGCGGATCACCGGTGACCTTGTCAAGATAACCGATCCCCTCGAGCCCCGTAACTCGAACATTGCGAATATCCGAAACCGCGAAATACGAGTGCAAAGCGCATGTGTACACAAATTCGTCTCTTCCGGTATTTGTTACGGAAAGCTGAATGTCGAGCGAAGGACCGACTGAAACGGTATACTCCGCGCTGAACTCTCCCGGCCACTTCCGGCTCATCCACGGCGTCGACGAAAGTGAAAAGCGAGCTTCAATAGAGTTTTCGGATAGCTCTTTTATATCAGCGACATCCCATTCCATCAGTCGTGCAAAACCGTGAATCGGCATATCATCGTTTTCAGGATGAGCGCCGAACCACGGAAAGCATACCGGTACACCGCCACGTATCGGCAGCCCATCGGCAAATCGCGATTCTTCGCTCATCCAGATAAGTGGCCGTTGGTTTTTTTGATTATATGAGGTTATATGCGCACCGTGGAGATATATCTCCGCACTCGCCGCGTCGGTGTTGACGAGAAGACGCGTAAGACCACCGTTTCCGGAATCGAAGCGGATACGACCGTCGACCCCGAATCGGGTGGTGAGCTCTTTTTGATTCATAGCGACTCGATCGTACGTTTGATGTGGAGCACCGTCAAGCGGCCGCGGACAACGCCGTCATCCGACGATCCGGTCGACCACGAGTTTCCTCACATCTTCCGACAGGCTTGCGAAGTATGCGCTGAATCCGGTTACCCGCACAACGAGATCCGGATACTTTGCCGGATCTTCATATGCTTCGAGTATCTTTTTGGAATCCATTACATTCAGATTGATTTGGGTTCCGCCGAGCTTGAAATGCGTACTGATCAGTGCGGATACGAGCTCGATTCCGTCTTCCTCCGGAGTTATGCCTGGATCGATGTCGAGCTGAAGTGGAGCCGATTGTCCGTAGCCCGGTTGAACTTCGGCAACCGCGGTCGCAAGCGCAGTTGCAGCATTGTCGGTGCGGAATCCGGGCGATGGATTGCACCCGTGCGCAAGCGGATCTCCTGCGTGTCTCCCGTCGGGAGTTGCGCCCATCTTTGATCCCATCGCAGCGGCGAGCGCCCACGAGAACAAGCCGGGAACGAGGGTGTATCCTGCGGGTGTCGGCTTCTCCTTTACGATTTTGGTGAAAAGCCTCGATATACGTTTTGCGTACTCATCCCCGATGCTCCCGCCGTAGCCGTAACGAGGCACGGACTTCATTTTGAGTCTGGCGTTTCCACCGTCGGGACCGGCCCAGTCGGTTTTGATATATTCATTGAGCTCGCGCCAGGTCAAAAGCCCCTCGTTTTCGATACGTTGATCGATGGCTGCAAATGAATCGGCGGTAACCGACAGACCCGCTGCATCTATCCCGATATCGTAGTATTCGACGGCGCCGGCGGTAATGTCTCGTCCCTTCTCTACCGTTCCATAACACAGGAGATCGAGCGGGAGCTCGGGAAACATCTCGTGCATATGAGCCATATGAAGATCGACGCCCTCGGCAACCGTATCGATTATGCTCCTCAATTGATGCTCGTACGCGTCCCACAAACCTTCGACCGAGCACTCGGCGTTGTTGTGTGTGTACTCGTCGAACACGACTTCGAAAATACGGGCGAGATTCACCTTTATCAGATCGTTCATCGTATATTCGCGCCCCGGGATCGCACACCAGTGGCAACCGGAATATATTCGATTATACCCGAGCGATATAGGATACCCGTTACGCGCGAACCCCGCGGCGGTATTATCGATGCCGAGGAACTTCGGTATTCCGTTCTTGTGCCTGAATTGCATTTCCACGCCGCGCCTGAGTAGCCGGGGATCAATACGCTCGCCTACACACACGCCGATATTCGCCGGTATCTTCATAAGCTCTATGGCATCGAGGATGAGATAACTGAGCTCGTTCGTCGTATCGTTGCCGTTTTCGTCATAACCGCCGAGCTGTATGTATGCGGTTTCGCGAAGCAGAAAACAGGCTATATGAAATACAGCCTCTTCCTCCTCGAGCATCCCCCGTTCGGTATCGTTGCGGTAGTACGGCAACAAAAGCTGATCGAGCGTTCCGAGGGAACCGCTTCCGTTGTACATGCGCGCCGTCAACTGAAACCAGAGTATCCACTGACATGCTTCGAGAAACGACTCGGGCGGATCGTGGAGGATGTTCTGATTGACCCGAAGGATCGACTCGAAATTCTCTCGAATATCGGGATCGTTTTCCTCGGCCGCATTCTTTCGGGCCTCGGTGATATGTCTTTCGATCCATCCCTGGACACCGAAAATCACCTGTCGAAGACCGGTGTAGAACGGTTGTGTCTCAGGGCCGTTGATTTCTGCATATCTATCGATTTTCTCGAGGAGTCCGTCCCATCCGAGCGATAGTCCTATCGAAGGATCCTGACAAAAGTGCTGTACCCCTCCTATTCCGTTGAGCACGTGATACGTGTCGGCGATTCCGTCGAGCTCGGTCCGGTCGATATCGGGATTCCAGTTCGGATCTCGGTAAGAGAAAAAGTTGGTCATATAAGCACCGGCGAGTGAGCTCATCGGATCGATATAGACCGGATGTGCATCGAGGAGTGCTCGATAATTGCGACCGACCAGCTCGGGGCCGAAAAAACCGCCGCTCGGGTGATTGCTTTGAATATCGATTCCCTTGATTCGTACGTCCCGTATCGGCGCACCGGAGGGGCCGATAAGCTCGACGATATCTCGCATCTCTTCGGGCGGCAGTACCAGCGGCCAGTCATCGTAGTCCATCGAGCCGATAACCCGCTGTTTTTCGGCGGTTTGTTCGAGCTTGGTTTTTCTCAATCGTGTTATTCGTTCGCTAAAGCTGCGAGTACGGGTGGCGATATCCAATCCGCTCCTCCTTATGGTAACAGATAGAGTATTCAACGAATTATGGGCGTATGCAAGTGCAGAATTTCAGATGTGGTTATCCGAACATTGATTTCCAGCGCCGTTTTCCGGCGATCCGCCCGACCACTCGCGAATGATCAGGCGCTACTGATTGCTTTTTACCGGTGTGCTCGTTTCCATTGAGACTGCGGCTATCCAGGAGTTGATTGCTTCCGTATCGGGAAAACCCATGTCGTCAATTCGATAGGTTTTACCGATTTTCTCACTTTTGCTTTTACCGAGCGGATGGTACGGGAGCAGATGAATTTCGTTTACGTTCGAGTGCTCGTTTGCAATACCGGCGATCGCCCGAAAATGATCGCCCCGGTCGTTTAACCCCGGTATGATCGGGCATCGTATTACAATCGACGCGCCGGCTGTGTCAAGCTCACTAAGATTGGAGGTTATAAGCTTTGTATCGACGCCGGTGTATTCACGATGACGAGCATCGTCGGTTTCTTTCAGGTCGTAGAGAAAAAGATCGACACTCTCTGTAAGAGTCGTTAGCTGATCAGGCCGTCCGTATCCGCTCGTTTCGATACACGTATGGATTCCGGCTGACCGAGCCTTTTTCAAAAGATCGTGCGTGAACTCGAATTGTGCGAGAGGTTCGCCGCCAGAAATCGTCATTCCGCCGTTGGAGGTCTCGAAAAACGGCGCATCCCGCATAACCTCTTCGAGCACGTCTTTGACGCTCATCGTGCGCCCGATCATCTCGAGTGCTCCGGCGAAGCACACCTCGACGCACGAGCCACATACGGTACATGAGTCCCGGTTGAATCGGTGTTCGTTCTTGTCGAAGACGTGGCATCCGTCGGGACACACGTTTGCACACGCACCACACACCGTACACTTCGACGGAGTAAAGGAAAGCTCCCGGTGTTTTTCCTGGCTTTCGGGATTGTGGCACCAAAGACACCGTAACGGGCATCCTTTCAGAAATACCGTCGTTCGGATTCCCGGACCGTCATGTATCGAAAATCGCTGAATGTCGAATACGACTCCTGTGGTTGCATTATCTTTTGTGGATTCGTCATTCGAGGTGGCCATGGTGCGATCCTATCGCGATTCGTTGCGATCGAACAGAGAGTGATGTGTGTGTACAGGAATTCGCATTATGAACCGTTGGCACGGTTTTCCACTACCATACCCCTGTTTTTGGTGCCGTTCCTCATCGGTCATAATGCGAATTCCTTGCGCCGCCG
>CAYLZA010000209.1:0-5479 GCA_964387575.1 uncultured Spirochaetales bacterium
GGCGCTTCGGTTTATTTTCTGGATATAAATCCAAGTGATTTTATGAACGAATACGAGGAATTGGCATCCTCGAGCGGTACATCCGTGGATTACAAAAAGTGTAACGTAGCCGATGAGGAGCAGGTTACGAGCGTCGTTACGGAAATTCTCGATGTAAGCGGAGGCATCGATATCCTCGTCAACAACGCGGGAATCACTCGTGACGGGCTTCTCTTCCGGATGAGTGAGCAAAACTGGAACGATGTGCTCAACGTCAATCTCAAAAGCGCTTTTCTCATGTGTAAAGCCGTTGCCCGGCCGATGTTGCAGCGTCGTACCGGTTCGATCATCAATATTTCGTCAATTGTCGGTGTTCACGGCAATGCGGGACAGGCAAACTACAGCGCATCCAAAGCCGGTCTTATCGGACTTACCAAGAGTGTTGCGCAGGAAGTGGCCAGTCGAAGCATCAGAGTCAATGCGGTAGCGCCGGGATTTATCAAAACCGCTATGACCGATAAGTTGAACGAACAACAGAGAGAAAACATGCTGTCGCAGGTTCCGATGACGAGGCTGGGAACCCCGGAAGAGGTTGCAAAAGTCGTTCTGTTTCTTGCTTCGGATCTCGCCTCATACGTCACCGGTCAGGTAATCGGGATAGACGGCGGTATGGGGATGTAGGAGGTCGCTATGAGCAATCGAATTGTTGTCACTGGACTGGGTGCGGTTACCCCGATTGGAAATTCAGTCGCGGATTTCTGGGACTCGGTCAAAAATGGTCGTTCCGGTATTCAAACAAACACGAAATTCGATATCGATGAGTATCCGTCCAAAATTGCCGGAGAGGTAAAGGATTTTGACCCCACATCGTTTCTCGACAAAAAAGAAGCGCGAAAGATGGACAATTTCACGCTCTTCGCGCTCAAAGCTTCGATTGAAGCGATAGAAGATGCGGGGCTGAAGAACGGAGACCATGATCCTGAGCGATTCGGAGTTATCATGGGGAACGGAATCGGTGGGCTCGAGACGCTCGAAGGTTCGTATCGTCGTCTTTACGATCACGGTCCGAGACGTATTCCGGTATTTACCATACCAAAGCTTATCAGCAATATCGGCCCCGGGCATATCGCCATTCATCTCAACGCGCAGGGGCCGTGTTACTCGGTGGTAACCGCGTGCGCATCCGGAACCGACGCAATCGGCGAAGCGGCACGATGGATACGTGAAGGGGTTTCGGATGTCGTGATTACCGGCGGATCGGAGGCGGCGATTACCGAGATCGGGTTGGCGGGGTTCTGCGTTCTTCATGCAGTCAGTACCAAGTACAACGATACCCCGGAAATTGCATCGCGGCCGTTCGACAAGGACCGGGATGGTTTCGTGCTCGCCGAAGGATCGGGAATACTCGTTCTCGAGGAATACGAGCACGCCAAAAAACGTGGTGCCGATATCTATTGTGAATACGTCGGATCGGGGATGACCTGTGATGCAAACCATATTACCGCTCCGGATCCGGAGGGGCGGGGCGCCGCACGGGCGATGAAGATGGCGCTTGATATGGCCGGTCTCGAGCCTGACGATGTGGACTATATTAATGCTCACGGCACCTCGACGCCGGTAAATGATCCGATTGAAACCAAGGCAATCCGGAACGTCTTCGGAGAGCATGCGTATAAATTGAAAGTATCGTCGACGAAAAGCATGACCGGTCATTGTGTCGGTGGCGGAGGCGGTATCGAGGCTATCACCGCGATTCTCGCGATGCGCGAGGGATACTTTCCACCAACGATAAATCTTGATGAACCCGATCCTGAATGCGATCTCGATTATGTGCCGAACAATGGGGTTAATGGAAATATCGACATCGTTATGTCGAACTCACTCGGTTTCGGAGGCCATAACGGGGTCGTTGTGTTCAAAAAGCTCGCTGACTGAAACGTCGGGTGAAGAGCTTCGATGACCCCGCGCAGAAAGCGTTGGGTGGTAGCATTACTCGTTTTCGATTGCATTGTGGCCGTCGTGCTCGGCGCCGCTTTGGGGACGGCAATAGGCGCCACGACAAACGCTCAACGACGGTTCGATTTCGAGGAATATCGTCCCGCTCTCTCTTCGGTATTGCTCGATAGACGCGGAAAGCTGATTACCGAATTTTTCGCCGAAGAACGGCGGGAGATCATTTCGATAGATTCACTTCCCAAACATCTGCTCTTTGCAGTCATAGCCAAAGAAGACCGGACGTTTTTCTCCCACGCCGGTTTCAGTGTAAAAGGGATGCTCCGGGCCGCCTGGAACATTCTTGCGGGGCACTACTTTTCCGGGGGAAGCACGATTTCGCAACAGGTTGCCGGAAACCTCTATGAGGACCGATCGGTAACTACGCTCGGCCGGAAGCTCAAGGAATTATGGTGGTCGTTTCAGCTCGAAAAACGAAGATCAAAGCTCGAAATCCTCGAGATTTATCTGAACAACAGCAAATTCGGACACGGAAACTACGGGGTGGAGAGCGCGGCGCAGTTCTATTTTGGGCATTCGGCGCGGGACTTGTCGCTTGCCGAGGCAACTCTTCTGACGGTGCATCTATCGAATCCGGTAACACGATCGATGATCAACTATCCGAATCGTGCACGGTCATTGCAGCGAGAGCTGCTTTCAGCGATGTCTGAGCTTGGTTACATCGATCGGGAATATGCGTCGACCTCGTTTGATGATTTCTGGAGCGATTTTGCGCCGGTCCGTTCGGCCGACAGCAGTGCATCAACGGAGCGTGTCGATCGTGCGCCGATGTTTAGTGAGCTTATCCGACGCCGATTCGATGAGCTGTTCTACAGCTCGCCAGACCTCTATCGTGACGGATTCGTCATTCATTCCACCCTTGATCTCGAGTATCAACGAAAAGCTGATGAGTTACTTTCCGAATCGATCGAGATCATCGAAAACTCCCGGGCTGATGAGCGTGAACAACTCAGGAAAATCGTTCGCACGGAGGCTATTTTACCGACGGCCGTGCTCGGACTGCTCTTCGACGAACCTTCTCTGTTGGTCTTTGACGAGCTCGAGCGCTACCACACACGCCGGGAGGTCTCAGATTCTCTGCTTCCCGTACTCGAGTTGGTCTCAATGATAACCGGAATCTCGAACCGTATTGAGTTTCCGGTTCCGGAAAAACCACCGAAGGTTGAGGGGGCGGTGGTTAGCATCGATAACGATACCGGGCATATACTCGTCCATACCGGTGGCGGTGTAGCTGAGGACGTACGACACGAGCTCGGATCGCTCGTAACACCGCTTTATCTCGCGGCGGGGATCGAAAATCGAACGTTGACGGCGGCGATGATGATCTATGATTCGCCTGCGGTCTACCGGATCCGCGACTCGAGTTATGTAGTGCCGAATCCGACAGGAGTGTGGAGAGGTCCGGTTTCCGTAAGAGAAGCCGTTGTGCATTCACTTCCCATACCTTCCGTTAAGATCCTGGAAACGGTCGGATTGTCATCCGCTACCGACACTGCAGCGCGGTTGCTGTCCGATGGTCTCGGGACAAGACCCGTTATCCCCGTCGAGCTACCGTCCGCTGTCGCCGGTGTTTCAGCGTCACCGCTTCAGGTCGCCCGGGCGTATTCGATCATCGCTCGAAGCGGTTCGCCGGTGGTTCCGATAGCTATTAGATATATCGAAGATCGAAATGGGGTCGTGATCTATGAAAAGGAACGTGCTCTCGACGACATTTCGGGAAGTGAACCGGTGATTTCGGCTCAGAGTGCTTTTGTTTTGCGCGATATTCTCGGGGATACGATTACCGCCGGGCCGTTGTCGCGGCGGGCGGAAGAAATCGGTGGTATGGGTGATATCCGGATGTATGCCAAGACCGGTTCGGCTATCGATTGGTCCAGCGCATGGGTTGCCGGATTTTCCCCTCATATTACATCGGTTGTATGGACGGGTATTGATAAGGAAGAGGGAAGCCTCGGACGGTATCAGTCCGGCGCAAGCTCTGCCGGACCGGTCTGGACCAGGTTGATGAAACACCTTCATATCGATCTACCCGAGGAAATCAGGAGCAGGGAACCATCAGGTATAATCCGTCGTCGCGTTTGCAGCGTATCGGGGCAGTTACCGACCGAGCAGTGTACCGACGGTACGATCGATGAAGTTTTTCTTATTGGTACCGAGCCGGAACGCTTTTGCGAGTATCATAATGATATCGCTGAGCGTAATACGATGCTGCGATCGCGTATAACGAGAAGGATTGCTCTCGAACCTGTTCCGCCGGCGATCCGCGATTTTGCTCCGGATAACTCCGAACGACCCGATCCCGATGCAATCATCGAATCAGAAGAAGGCAATCCACTGCTCGAATAAAAGCAGCGCCCGGTATGCTGACAGCACCCGGGCGCATCTACTAGATTCACGCGATTTTTTCGCACATCCTGCGGTTCGGTCAGGATGTTTTCTATTAAGTTGCAAATTGCATGCCGATTGCGACGGTTTTCTCATAATAAATAAATCTCGATATAGCAGTGATTTAGTGATCCCGTTACGCCGGCAGGTGGAAGCGTTATTGTGCTGGTGGGTCAATTTGCCCCAACGGTCGAAAGACCCGATTATTGTGGGTCAATGTTGCGCTTGTGAGATGCGATAAAATCTTCGACGTAGTCGGAAAGCGGATTTTCCTCGATTTTAACTACTTCCATTTCTCGGTGGTCGTTTTCAAACGAATCAGATGCATGCGCCGTATTCACCATAATGTCGCTTCCGAACTCCTTGCGGACGGTACCTCCCGGTGCTTGTGTCGGATCCGTAGGGCCGAGCACCGAACGTATCTGCTCTACCGCACGTTCGCCTTCGTAGACTAAAACCATCGATTTGACTTTCCCCGGTTTGTTGCAGTCTTCGTTCGTACATTGATCGGGGCGCCGCCCCGACATGAACTCGACTATTCGGTAGAACTGTTCGTTGGCGTATTCGATACCAAACGATTCTTCGAGGCATTTTCCGAGGTTGTCGGAAAGGGAAAAACCGAAGTGGTTCTCGATCACGGTTCTCGCCTGTTGTCCTGCGACAGGTGCAAGCCGTTCCTTCAAAGCCTCTTTGACCGGACCGTAGAACTCGAGTGCCTGGTTGACGCTCATTTGAACGAGCTTGCATGCAATAATTCGTAGACCCGTACGACTGAACATATCGATTATCGTGCCCGGTCTCGAGCTCGGATAACGCCAGTTGTCGGGCTTGATGATGACCAGTGTACGCTGAATTTTATCGGGATTGCGGTATCGCATATTGGCGACGATATTCGATTCGTCTTTCATGAACTCTGCAAACATCTTTAGATGTGCGGAGGCGGTTTCCTGGTCCGGTGGTGTCAGCACGGCAGGCTCGAAATACGTTACCTCGTTCGAGCCGTTCTTCGACATCACCAGATCCGCATAGGTATCTCTGATTGTCTCTCCGGTAAGTGCGTCGAGGCTTTTGCGTTCCGGATGAATTGCTCCTACAATTTCGT
>CAYLZA010000210.1:0-5470 GCA_964387575.1 uncultured Spirochaetales bacterium
CATCGAGGATATTACCGATCCAGCAGAACCCGGCGGTGGCGGTGTACAAAATGCCGTGAACGGGCCGCTTCAGGTAAAACTGCGTACCATTCGCCATCACGCATAAGGTTTACCGTCTCGAGGGCAAACGTCGAAAACGTAGTCAGCGCTCCAATGAACCCAATAGAGATCATGGCACGGAGATTAACGTTGAACGTCGCCCACAACGAGTACCGCCCCTCGCGCGTTTACTCGTTCCCCCCTCTATTCCAGAGCTTCGTCGGGCGGATGAGTGCACGCCTGCGTGCGATGATGAAGTAAGCGACGACTGAGATAATCACATAAACCGCAATGATGATTACGGTAAGCCAGAAAAGAAATGGTTTACCACGGGTGACGCTGTACGCCGGCAGATTGATCGAGAGGATGAGCGGGATCGCGAACACGAAGACCACGGCAGAGGAGTAGACGTAGTCGCCGGCGACGGGGGTTTCGAAGTCGGGATCAACCACTCGAAGCAACGCCAGCCCGGTCGGTAATGTGCCGGTCATCGCGCCGAAGATTATGACGGTTCGGTGAAACCGGTAGTCCTTGAACAGACGTGAGGCTATCCACGGTACCGAGAAAAAGACGAAGACTCCGGTAACCAGCGAAATGATTACGATCGGCCCCCAGTATCGGCCGACGACAACGAGCGAAATCGCACCGATTGCAGCTGAGACGAGGATATCTACGGAAGTTCCCGAGATACGAGCAAGCGCCCCCGAGTCGAGAACGTGGTCGACTCTGAAAACGCTGAGAAGTCGCTTGACGCCGAGAGCGGTGATAGTCGCGAACACGAAGTTGATCGCCCAGAGATTGACGGCCAAATCCGTGCCGAGCTCGCCGGCGAAGGAAAGCAGATATGTCAGCAGACGAAGCCCGAGGTAGCTCAATAGGTAGACCGCGAGCACCATACCGAAGTTGATGCTCATCGAATCGATCGCCTCGGAATAGGTGGTCAACTTTGATCCGGTCGGTAGCTCCTCGCCTCGCCGAAAAACTCCCGTAAGGGAGTCTGCGTTTTCCCGACGTGTGTCTTTGTCGGCTCCGAGCCAGCCGTGACGATAGCCGTAGTTCAGAAGGTAGACACCTGCAAAACAGGCGATGAGGAATCCGATAGCCGCGAACGTGAGTCCCACACTCCCGGCTCCGAAGAATCCGAAGGGCTCCCATCCGCGACCGATTGCGAACGCCTGACCGGGACCGAGCGCAAATCCGAGCGGCACGAAGAGCCCGAACGAAGGAAAGAGATCGGGTATAGCAGTCGCGATGAGGAGCGCAGTCAACAGGAGGCCGAAAAGCCCCTGCGCTCCATATTGAAAGAGCACCGCGACCGAGGTGCCGATAATCCCGTGGCTACCCTTCGCACGCACCGCCTCCGATCGTCGGAGTGTCATAGATACGAAGGAAATGCTCATTAGATGGTAGACGATATCCCCGAGTCCGTCTCCGGAGTGGCCGAGGCGGGGCACGAGAAAGTTGTAAACGAAAAGTAGAATAAATCCGGCCGTGAGTGCGTTCGGAATCAGAAAACGCTGGAAGAATGTAACCCGGGCACGCAGTAGCGTCGCTATGAGAAGCGCAATTGCAATGATCCCAACGTCGATCAAGAAAGTCCAGTTGAAATCCATCGGACCTCCCTTTGTCCGGCTCAGAGCTCAGTCTTCGAGATTGGAATTACGCTACTATATACTGCAGAATACGCCGTGTCGACTCTATCTCCTTACGGAAGTCCTTCCCTCCGGCAAACAGGGAGTTGAGATTTTTCATGAATATCTCCCATCACGGATCGTGCATTTCATAAGTCTTTCGTGATTCCGAGTCGGCTCCGAAACCGGAATGTGTAAGTACAACACGGGAGCCGGAACTGTTTTTCTACATCGAAGTGGACCGCGGCATCTTCGGATCCGTCCCGGCTTCCGCCGGAATTTCTACACGGTGATTCATCGTATGTGGAAATACGCGGTCCGTATACAATATGTGATCTCCCGTCATCAGAATCTCATTCCGAGCGACGTGTACACGCGAAAATCCGACGTATCGAGCTCGTATCGGAGTCCTGTTTCGAGCTGGAATGTCAGAAATTTCGTCGGAATCTCATATCCGAACCCACCGTGCGCGTAATACATCGGCGTGGTGAAGTCATATTCCACCGTAGCGGATGCGGACAGGAACGGTGAAAAGTCATCGATGAGCCATATGAACGGCCGAACCTTGAGCTGCAGCGAAAGCAGCGGTCCAGTCGGTGGATTCCGACTTTCCCGATACCAGATTCCGGGAAGTGTTTCTAACGAGAGCAGGTTGTCGAAGAGCGGTACCGCATATCCGACCCGCGCCGTACCGGTCATATCGAGCTCAACGATCCATCTGCGGGCCGGTTGTTCCGGTTCCGATCCAGCCCAATCATCGCTCCGGATTCGGGTCAAAATCTTATTGTTGGTTTCCACCGCTGCCGAAGGTGAGAATCCGATGTCGTACAAGGTTGCGGCGGTGGCCGATCCGAACATCAACACGTATCCGAAGACTTTTGCTGCACTCATCGGTTCACTCATAAAATTGATAAGCTTACCGAGCTCGAACACACCCAACCCTACGAGTGAAATTGCACGCCCGGTATCAGTGGATCGCGACGCGTAGAAACCGAGTCTGCCGAGAAGGAAGAGCGAATCGACAAAGAGAACATCGAGATAGTAGCGTTCGGACAATGGAAAGCGCCGGCCGAAATCACCGTCCAACGTGGTTTGAGCCATGAAGAAACCGAACTCGGCCAACGTCCAGGTGAAGGCCGCAAGGCTCGGCCCCCAGGTCGGAATCAGGAGTGACGTTACTTCCGGAGAATCCCTATCGATTTTCAGGGCGAAGTGGATCCCCTTTGTCCCTTCTTGTATATCCACCACGCGAACCACATCGGTGAACATCGGTTTTGCTACGGTAAGCTCGTAACGTCCCACCGGCACCCCGTAGAACGACCGGGGCGTGGTTCCGAGCCGTTGTTCGTCGAGAAACACATCTGCGCCTGACGGTGTCGATGTTACTTCGAGGGTGCCGATCCTCACTGCGGGATCGGCCGAATCAGAGGGGATGTCCGATGGTAACGATTCATCGTCGGTATCGCCCGTCGCACGCTCGACGGCGATTTCCACGATTTCCGAGTCGAGGACACGCACGTCGAATGCCCGCACCGGGCGGTCTCCGAGAGCCCCTGGAATACCGATTATCACCTCGTGCTTCCCTACGGGGACATCAAAAACGGTCAGATTCCGGCCGACCAGGATGCCGTCGACATAGACGCCGTAGTCGTCGATCGAATCGGTTCCTCCTATTGAGATGGTACCGAAAGCGATGTTGCGGCCGAGAATCGACTGTGCTACTTCACGGCCAATCTCCTCGGCCAGATTGAACGACAAAAAAATATCTTCGATCGTCCGTTGGATGGAGCTCATCTCGCCGGTTTCGGATTTCCATATCGACACTTCGAGCCGTCGCTTGCCCTGCTCATCAGTGCCTAATGTGCCGAATACGGCGCGATCCGTATTCGTACTGCGATAATATACTTCGGCTGTTTCGAACGAGTATGTCGGGACGATGAAATCCGCGCGGTCCACCTGGATATTACCGGAGAGCCTGAGCACGAGCTCGGTCGTATCGCTTATGCTCTGCGCAAGTGCCGCCTCGTCTACCGCATCTCCGGTCGGCCGGATACCGGTCAGTACTACATTCAGGTCAGACTGCTGCGCCGGGAGTGAAATCAATCCTCCGAATAACAGCGCGATCACGGCAACGATTCGAGTCGGTGCGTAGCGTCGACATCTCATATACGCATCCCGACCGAAATGAGCGTTCGCGTACTTGGTTCGGTTAGCTCCCGGTACGTCCTCATTCCCATTCCGAGATCGAATAACCCGAGCTGAAACTCGTAACCGAATCCGCCTTGTATGCCGAATTTTGATTCGAGAAAATCCGTTTCAACGCCGAATCCTGCAACGAAATACGGCCGTATCACCATCGGTACTCGATTGAACGGATATAATTTCAAACGATACTCCACCGATAATCCGACACGGACGGGTGAGAGCTGCTTGACCGTGAGTCCTCCGAAAACTTCCGACGCGAAAGGAGCGTCGGACTCCCCGAAAGCGTAACCGAGACCCGCATGAGGACCGTTCGCCGCCTCGATGAGCAGCCGACGAAAAACCGTAGCTTCGTCGAAATCTGCGGTTCCGGTTCTGCGGATTTGATCGAGACGACGCTCGTTCTGATTTTGTGCGGCTATCGGTGAGATCGCAATATCGTAGAGAATTGCAGCGAGCGGAAATGGATAGATGAGTATGCCGCCCCTCAGATCCAAGTCGATTCGGCCGGTTCTATCGAGCCACGTCACGTATCGAGCAATTTCCGTTACCGCTAATGTCGCAACCGAAAGAATCGCGGCATGACCCGGCGCACCGGCCCGATACAGACCGACGTGTCCGAACGAGAGCAGCGCGTCGAAGAAAAGGACTTGCGGATGGACGCGGGTATAATCCGACATGAGAAGCGGCATATTCGGATCGATAAAAGTAATGGCAGCGTGACATGCGAGCTTCAGCACCGTCATAAGCGCAGCCGACGAGCTCGGTTTCCGGATACTGAGTAACGATTCCCGAACCCACGGGTGTGCGAGATCGAGCTCGAGCGTCGTGTCCACCTCATGTGCGACTCCGGGCAATACATCCACGGCCTGGACCGCCTTGTCGAACATGGGATGAGTCAGTTCCAGCTCATATCGCTCCGGGATTACACCGTAGAATGTGAGCGGGGTGGTACCGAGACGCCGATTGTCCAGAAACACTTTCGCGCCCGGTGGTTGAGACGTTATTGATAAGGTACCCGGTTGTGCGATCGGCTTATCGCTTACCGACGCAGGCTCACGTGATTCGGCTTTTTCCCCCGACAACTCCGCCGTTGCCGCATCGGTGTCGCCAATAACCACTTCCTCTTCCGTATCCGGGCGGACCTCGACATCGAATACTCCGACCGGAGAGTCTCCGAGTCGGTCCGGTGTCGCGACAATAATCGTGTGGCGCCCGGCGGGTATTTGTGCTTCGGCGATATTCCTGCCGTACAGATGTCCGTCGACGTATACGCCGTAGTCCTGATATCGTTCGACGCCTGAAATCCGTATCGTACCGGTACGGATTTCTTCACCGAGCAACGTCGACGCGACCTCGAGCGCCACCTCATCGGCAACTCCATAGGTTTTCAAAACGCTGTCGAACGATCGGGATATAACGGTGTTTTGCCGGGACGACGCGTCCCATACCGATATCGAAAACGAATAGGTTGTCGTTTCGCCATGCCCGAGTCGTCCGAAAACGGCTCGATCCGCACCGACCCGACGATAGTACATCTCGGCCTCATCGGGGAAAAGGTCGGGTATTAGAAAATCGGCTCGTGGGATTTCCGCCAG
>CAYLZA010000211.1:0-5456 GCA_964387575.1 uncultured Spirochaetales bacterium
TTTCCCGATTCCCTGAGCGCCACCGGTAACAATCGCGTTCTTATCCTTAAGCAGCATACCGTCCTCCCGTGATCGTCGCGTATAGTATAGTAACTTTACCTTATATGCAACCTGACCACTAACGGACCAGCAATCAGCGATCTGTAACGACCGAGCGCTGGATATATTATCGCATCTCACATGTACCGGTTAGTGGTCAGGTTATTTCCGAGGCGGGAAGTCGTAATTTCGTTCGAAAAGCTCAATCAATTCCTCGAGTTTTCGGTTTTCATCATTTCCGTTTACGGCGATTTCGACGCTGTCTCCGCTCTGCAGACCGAGCGCAATAAGATTCATAACGTTATTGAGCCTGATTTCATCTCCCTTCGCGCTGACATGGACCTTTCCGTCGTAGTCGCGAACAGCATTATAAATCACTCCAGACGGTCTCACGTGTATGCCGGCGTCGTTTTGCACGACGGCAGTTCCCTTTACCACCCGTCGTTTCTCGCTCTGTAAATACGATTGTTTCCTTTTACCAGGCAATTTCCATCGTATATGGTTCTTTCATCATGAAATATTCGCCCATCGGGATCGATAGCACGACCGATTTACCGTCTTCCGAAAGCTCACCGTGCGAGTGACGTTTGATTTCGCGCGGAGCAACGATCGTATATTCCATCGAATACCCCTCCATAAACGCCTTTATCATCGCCATGGTAGCCTCATCCATCTCCTCCTGAGGAACCATCTCTTCTTCTTCACCGGCGGTAGCTTCCTGCTTGGCCTCGCCGACATTCATCCGGTATACCGTTTCGCCGCCCTCGGTCGTAAGCGATGCCGAATCCCCCGGATACCCGTCGTTCTGCACGAGCGCCTCAAAATTGTCGAATTCGACCGTGGCGCTGATAAGGAGGTTTTCTTCAGTTTCTTCCTCCGTGATATCGACGATCCTCACCCCTTCGATCCCACCGAGCTCCTGCTCGAGCTCTTCCCGCGACATCGGGATATCGATCTCTCCACCGTCCTCGTTCATCTCGAGCAGAGATCTCGAGAAACTCATCTGCATCGAAAAACTTCCAGACCCATCGTCATTGAAAGTCGTTTTGATATGAAAACCAAAGCATGCCGAGAACAGCAACGCGATGACGATAATCGGCAGTATTCGTACGACGTATTTCACTCTGTTTCCTCCTGTTTCATGTGGCGTATCATAGATGGTTTTCTTCGAATTGCATAGAAGGCAAAAACGTCCGACGACGTACACGAGACGTGATTCAGGCACCCGCCCGCGGCCGCTGCTTACCCGGTGCGTCAATTCTCGCGAATCGTTATTTCGACCCGTCTGTTTTTACGCATCCCTTCCTCCGTACCGTTATCCGCGATAGGATCGCGTGCCCCCATACCTCTGGTGATTATGCGATCCTCGGTTCTCGCTCCGATCGTGAGCAGATACTCGGCTACCGCGCCGGCTCGTTCTTCGGATAATCGTTGCCTTCCCGCAGCCGTCCCGGCAAGTGCGGTGTGCCCGGTAATGAGTATATCCCGCTCCGGATACTCTGCGAGTATTTCGGCGATCGCATCGATCTTCTTCTTCTCAGACGTGAGTAATTCCGCCGAATCGGGTCTGAATCTGATATTTTGCAGACTGACCGTTACCCCTTCCTCGTCGACGGTCACCTCGGTATCGGGAAGCTTCTTGTCCTCGATTTTTCTGCGAATTTCGTCTGCAACCTCCACCCGATCCATTCGCGTCGCCTCCACCACCTCCGCTTCCGCCGTCCCGATATACTCCACCGAATCTCCCGAGGAGAGAGTAAACACAAAATCGAACTCCTCCTCATATGAAACCGGTCGCCCCACGTGGTTGTCCCACAGCAGCACCTGAGAGGAGTATCCGGCTATTCTCACCGGATAGAGATCGATTCCGAATTGGGGCTCGGCCTTGTGAAATACGGTATATTCGATCGAAATCTTGTCGTAAACGCGATCGTCTCTTTCCTCGGTCCCGAGATATGTGTAATTGACCCGTATCGGGAACCGATACGCTTTCGGCACGCCGAAATTGGCTCGAAAATCATGAACTTCCTCTCCGTCCGAAGACCAGGTCGCACCGGGCTCGAGATCACGGTCGGGGAACCGCGGCACATCGCGAACCACCGGCATAAAGTATCGATCCTCTATCTCGTATTTGCCGAGCGGTCCCCGGATGAACTTCGATTCGTAGCTTTCGGCCCACTCATACGCCCCGGTCTGTCCGAATGATCGTTCGGATGTTTCGAATTGCGCTTCGATCATCCCTTTTCGATCTTCAACCGAGGTCACGGATATCGCTATGCGATTGAGGATGTCGGCACGATGCGAAAAAACACCGTTTACATATACCTCTTCATCGACATTCGACAGAATACGATACTGCTCACCTTCCGCGTATTGGAAACGGAGCTCTTTGGCCTGTAGAACGGCTGCTGCGAACACACACAACAGCAATGTGTAACGTCGTAAACGATTCATACCCAGAATATCGGCACAACAAGCGCCTCCCATCCAGAATTTTCGATACCTGCGCCGGCCGGGTGATTCTTGACAAAGCCCACTCCACTTACTATGTTAGTCGAGTCAGGTTAGCAACTTGGGAATCTGCGGTGTTTCAAAAATCAAGCCAGGGCGAGACGGATGATTCATTACTGCGTTTCATTCGAAACGCCGGCTACAAACGTCCGACCCTCCTACAAAGTAAAGTAGTCCCATTATCGGTTCAGGGGAAAGATATACTCGTCGAAACGGGAAATGCAGACGGAAAAACCGGCGCATACCTGATCTCTCTGCTTATGCAGTACGAGGAAAGCGATGAGCCCGAAACTCGCTCTCTTATAATTACCTATTCGGAGACACAACTGCAGAAAATAAGCAGGCAATACAAGAGACTCTCATCGAAAATGGCGAATAAACCGACATTTGCTTCGATCGGCGGTGAAGAAAACATAAAAAAAGAGCTTCGTGTGCTCAGACGTACGCCGACGATCATCGCAGGAACCGCGAGCCGTATTATCGATCATTTACGGAGGGGAAATTTGAGCCTGGAGAACGCGACGACGGCAGTAGTTGATGTGCCGGACGACATTCATGAGAGAGGGTTTGACCAGGACGTTAGATTTATCTACTCGAAGATGACGACAAAGCCTCAAGTGATGGCCTTTACTGCACACGTTGACGATGTTTCATTCTTCGATTCACTTCTCAGACGACCGATCCAACTAAACAAAAGCGACTGGGAGAGCGCTGAGAACACACAATTACAAACAGAGGAGGTAGCGGTGAGTGATAATGATGAAGTAACCGGAAAAATCCAGGAGATAATCCGTCATATAAAGGAAGTAGAGAATCCCGATATTCTCAACTACTATAAGAAGTTATTTAAGAAAAACGTTCCGCTCCACCTACGAAGCTACGTGGCCGCATATCTGCTCAAAGAGTATCTTGCGCGTGAAGGAGTTGATGCAGGAGGTAAACAAACCTTGTTCGTCAGTATCGGAAAGAACCGCAAGGTTTTTCCGAAAGACCTCTCAAAGCTGTTTTCACAGGCACTTCATATCGATCCGTCACTTATCGGCTCGATAAAGATACTCGACAATTACTCGTTCATCGAGGTTCCGCAAAATCAGGCCGAAAAGGCGATAGAATTTTTAAACGATACCGAGTTTCGCGGTCGAAAAATAACGGTTAATTACGCTCGAAAAAAGGCCGATAAGTAGCAGAGCCCGGGGGTCCCGCACCGTTCCACACCTCGACGCTCTCTATAGTGCGAGTATATTGGGTGCTACAGGCGCTATCAATACTACCAAATTCTACCGGCGAGCACGAGAAAAAAGAGCACTGCGTTCATGGCATAGCAGAGCACGAAACACGTTAACGCAATTACCTCATAGGTCCGTGCGATACGTCTGCTCCGTATCGATAGATCGATCGGTTCTCCGGGTACTATCAGGCATTCCGCTAGTGGATCGTCCGGGCGTGTACATCGTCTTGTCTCCGTTTTCGGGCCCGCAACGCGCCCGAAAACGAAGAATCGTTCGACCGTTCCAATTCCTCGGGTTATCAAGCTTGGTCTGATCTTCGCTTCCGGAGCAATTTCGCGCGCCTTGTCGATGTCTCCCGCTTCGAATACACCATAGGTTTCTCCGTCCGGGAGAGTGGTCGTCATGCCGTCCACGGGAGAATGATCATCGAAATAGCGAACCGGTAGTCGCAGCAAATCGCGTTCCGCTCGATTCAGACGCCCTTTTCGCCATAGTCGCCGGTATGCAAAAAAAAGCGCGAAACCGGGAGGTAAAAAGGGTAGAATCGGCGAAAAGCTCAAAACCAGAGCCGCAAATGTGTGAAAACGAAGCAGCGGCTGCCGAGCAAGGAAATAGGTGACGATGAACAGAGAGACTGCACCGGCGAGAAGCGATACGAGCGTAAATTGGTTCCAGTATTCGTTTCGGTGACGTCCCGCCCAGATCGAGCGCCGCATGAGTGTATCCCGTTCGCCGTCAAAAATAACCACGGTCATCGGGGAAGAACGATCCGAGCGGAAAAGCCCGTTACCACGTTCCACAAAAAGGGGACCACCGACAAAAACCTGAGTTCCCTCGGGAAGGGTTGAAAATTTGCTCCAATGGTGACGCTGTGGCATATCGTCGGGAAGAACTTCTTCGTTCCGCTCCACGTCGCCTTCGTACTCCTCGGTTGCGAGTGAAGGCAGCACGTACACCGGTACTCCTTTCATATCCACGCTCATCGATACCGTTCCATCGTGAATCCAGATGATGTCGTCTCCCTGTATCGCCTCGAGCGTTCCGATAAAACGATACGATCCGAGAAATCCGTCGGTTTTTCCGGTTATCGTTGCATACCTGGCTATCGGGTGACGCGAAGAATCGATCATACATCGTCGGAAACCTCTCCATCGACCGCGTACGTGAAAGGCACCGACTCCGGGAATCACTATGAAAAACAGGAGCGCGAGCACTATCAGAAGCATTTCATAGGTCATAATGAATCCACCGTACACTAACTTGCAAAATAAAAAAAAATGCCGTACTCTCGACCCTATCATGGTGGATCGTGTTGTTGTAGGACCAATGCACACCAACGCTTACGTCTATTCCGAATGGAAGAAGGAGTGTGTTGTACTCGATCCTGGTTCCGATCCCGATGCTATTATCTCGAAGCTCGCCCTTATCAACATGAAACCTCGTGGTATCGTTCTTACGCACGGACATATTGATCATATTTCGGGGGCACGAGTGCTGATAGAGCATTTTGCCGAAAAAGGAATCGAGGTTCTACTTGCAATTCATGAGAAAGACAAGCGGTTTCTCGGCTCGCGCGCCAAAAAGGCTCACTTGAATACCTTCGGAGAGCAGGATACGTCGGGTTATCAGAGACTGGACGCGGAAATCTCCGATCTACCGGATGCAAATATCCTGGTA
>CAYLZA010000212.1:0-5454 GCA_964387575.1 uncultured Spirochaetales bacterium
AACGATCGCAGTAACCATCGACCATATCGTGGAAAGCCGAGAAGCCATAAACGCAATCAGGAGTACGAGTACGGAAAGAATAACGATATCGATCCAGTACGGCACATCTACCAAGAAATTGTCCATGATGATCGTATTGAGTGCGTTTGCATGGATTTCGACACCATACATCAGCCCGTATGGTGTGGGCTTCTGGTCTGCGGCCATACCGCGCGCAAACGGACCTACCATCAGAAGCTTGTTTCCGACGGCACGGGTTCGAGGCCATTTAGACGAGTCCGCGCCGGTAACCGTTTGTGCATATCCGGAATACGAGCGAACCGGAAACGTCTGATTTGCTCCAGGGGTGGCGAATGAGGGTGGCCCCATGAAATTAATCAGCATATTTCCCTGTTCGTCGATCGGGATGGTTATCTCTTCGACGACACGCGTTCGTGCGGGCTCTATTATCTCGCCGGTTTCGTTATCGACTACTGCCTGCTCGAGTATGATCTCATACGGAACCCATTCCGCATTTTCTACATCGAAGTACTGAGGATCGTCTATCGTTACCTGCTCACCGAGGACTACCTCAATATCATCGAGGGTTTTATTGAAGTAATCGAGCGCGAGCGAAAGTGTAATCGAAGGAACGAAACGGTCCCGGTATTTTCGCACGATGAAATAGGCATCATCGGGGTCGCCGTCGTTATTGGTATCGACAACCTTCTGCGGAGCTTCATCCTGCATTTTGTCGATTACATCGAGAATTACATCCGGTGTGTGGGGATACGGTATGTGATGATGCGTTCCTTCTTTATCAACCCATTCGAGCCGTTCGAAATTTTCTCTGTTGACCGGAGTGTCCGGACTCAAATCATCGAGTCGGATCTCTTCGAGCAGCTTGGAAGACTTGGCAACCAGCGGTTGCCGGCGATAAATCCCGTCCGTATCTTTGTGGAAATTTGCGTGTCCATATCCGAAGGTTGCCCGTGCGTACGGCTGAAGCGGCGGTTGGAGCCCGAAAAAGGGAGTCATGTATTCCCATGGCCCTTTGATGTTTTTTACCCAGCCCCATCCTTCATAGAGAAGCTCCTGTCGTGTGAAATACTCTTCCTCGTTACCCGCCGGAGGTGGTACTTCGTCGAGCACTGTTTCGAGAAAGACCCGGCCGCTGTTTTCGATACTTTGCACGAGGAGCACATCGTCATACGCTTTCGCATCAGGCTCGATAAAAAACACATCCAGGAACAAGGCTCGTTCCCGTTCGTTCTGGTTTCTGATACGTGCAAAATTATCTATGAGGTTTGCGTGCCTGTAGCGTGGAAACGGCCATTTAGCGAACGTATCGAGTGATCTGAAGTCGATTCCGAGTATGAGAATATCCCGTGAAATGTTGAGATCACGCTCCTCGATACTTACGCCTTCCTGGATACTTTCTCTTTGCACAACATTCTTGTATGCAAAATAGAGATCGAGCATTTTCAGCTCGAGCGTATCGAAGATCGTCGTAAATAGCGTGAGAACGATGATAATCCCGAGTACGAATACCCCGATTGCCGTTCCAAAGTATCGTGTTTCGAAGAATTTTGTCTTCTTTCCGGATGCGGCCATGTTTCAACCTCCGGTTCGACCGCTCCTGAATTACCGTCGGAGACGGCTCTGAGCTAGTCGAGATTGAGGTAGATTATACGTGTTTGGGCGATATTTGTCCAACCGCTCGAGGGGTATTCATCGAGTATGCGCTCATAGTACGTGCGTGCGCTCTCGGGTTCGGACATCTGCTCGTGTAGACGGCCGAGTGAAAAAAGTACCGCCGGTATTTCCGGAGTGTCTCCGACGTATTCATCGAGCGTCCGTTCGTAATACGAAACGGCGTTGACGAAATTCTCCGCCTCCTCCATCGATATTGCCGCGTTTATAAGTGATATCGAAGCCAGATAGCTTTTCGGGAAACGATCCGCGAGGGCTACGAAGCTCGCGGCCGATTCGTTCCACTGCTCAGTCTCGAAATAATAGCGCCCACGGACGTAGAGTGCCCTCTGTGCGGAGTAGAGATTCGGGTAACTCTCTATGATGTCGTTCAATCTGCGAAGAATGTCCTGTGCGCGTTCATCCGCTTCGACCGGGCTTTGCGAATCTTCTTCCTCCGCTTCGACGTCTTCACCGGCAGCGGTTTCAGCCGGTGCCTCGGACCGGCGCTTATTCGTAAGCCAGGATTCGAAATCCTGCTCCACGCGCTCTACACGGGCCGTCGATTGTTCGATTCTATCATTGCGTATTTCGGTTGCTACGAAGTAGACGATCACAAATACAATTATGGCTGCCAGGAGGCCGATAAGCACGAAGCGAAATCGATGAAGAAACTCCGACAGCGCTTCCGTGAATCGTTCTTTTGGTGTTTTCTCGCGAGTGTGTTGCATATACGATTCCTATGTCTTCTTTATTTCCAGTTCCTTTATCAATCTGGATAAATATGTTCGTTGAATTCCCAGAATCTTCGCGGTTCTGGTTTGACTCCAGCCGTTCTGCTCGAGCGATTGTTGTATAAAGTGCTTTTTAAACAGATTTACCGCATCTTTCAAGGTCTTTCCGATATAATCGCGGCCTTCCTGTTTACCACCGGAGCTCAGGATGAGATCCGGCGGGCGAATATAGTCCTCGTTACAGATTACGACGGCCCGTTCCACCACGTTTTCGAGCTCACGAACGTTACCGGGCCATGAATACGACAGAAGCTGATCCATAGCTTCCGGCGTAAATCCGCGAATCTGTTTTTTCGTTTCGTGGTTTATGCGCTTTAAAAAAAAGTCCACCAGCTCCGTCACATCCTCCGGGCGTTCCCGGAGCGGGGGGATATAGAGTGGTAGCACGTTCAGCCTATAGTAAAGATCCTGTCTGAAACGTCCTTCTTCGAGCTCTTTATCGATATCCTTATTAGTTGCCGCAAGAATACGCACATCGACTTCCATCGGTTCGCTCGAACCGACTTTTTCGAATACTTTTTCCTGCAAAACCCTGAGCAGCTTCGCCTGCAGATCGTACGGGAAATCGCCGATCTCATCGAGAAATATCGTTCCGCCGTCGGCGATTTCAAATCGTCCTCTTCGTTCCGCCGTGGCGTCGGTAAAAGCGCCTTTCATGTGACCGAACAGCTCGCTTTCGAGGAGACTCTCAGGCAGAGCCGCGCAATTAACCCGTATAAAAGGCTCGTTTGCCCGTTTACTGCTCAAATGAATCTGTTCCGCAAACAGTTCTTTTCCGACGCCGCTTTCTCCGAGTATGAGCACCGAGGAATCGGTTTGAGCGATACGCCGGGCGATTTCGAGCTTTTCCTGTATTGCACGGCTTTTGCCGATAAAGGTGTGATATCCTTTTCGTGTTTGTATCTGATCCTGGAGGAAATGTACCTCATCTCGCACCTGCTGGTAGGATCTGGCGTTCTGAATTGCCAGCGCCGCCTGTGTTGCGAAGATTTCCAGCCACTGAAGGTCTTCATCGGTAAACGGCTTTTCGTTGGTTTTGTTGATAATTTCGAGGACGCCGACGCACTTGTCTTTTATCCGCATCGGAACGGCCAGAATCGAATCCGTTGGGAAACCGACCTGTTTACTGATATCGGAATAAAACCGTTCATCCGAGTCGACGTCGTTTACGATAAGCGAAGTGTTGTGCTCGGCAACCCAGCCCGCTATGCCTTCTCCCATATTGAGAGAAAATTTCTTGACATCGGCACCCTTCGATCCGAGTGCGATCTCGAAATATAACTTATTATTGTCAGGATCGACGAGGAGCAGCGACGAGGCTTCACCTAATGTCAGTTTCGTTGCCGATTCGAGTATCCTCGTCAGGAGCGACTTGACGTCGGTATAATGCGAATTAATGAGTGTGTTTAACTCTATTAGTGTTTCAAATCTGCTCGCATCGATCGGGGTGCTGAACATGCCCTATTGTTCGAAGGAGTCATTCCCTTTGTTTTTTAGAAAATCTCCCAAGGCAACCGTTCCCTCATCCGCTTCATCGTGAATGTACTTCGAGAGCTCGGCACGCTGTAAATTTCGGTGGTACTCGCGAATTGAAAGCGAAAGCCGTTGTCGCTTTGGTTTTACATCGGTGATAATGACTTTGATTTTATCACCCGGTTTGTAACGTTCCATCGCATCTTCGGGACTCTCCTCCGTTCCCGGTTCGACGATGTGCTGTTTGCTGACGAGACCTTCGATATCACTTTCTACCCGTACGAAAATCCCGAATTCAGTAATCGAGGTAACTTCACCCTCGATAACGCTGCCTTTCGGATAGTTGCCGGCAAGCGATTTCCAAGGATCATTGGTGAGTTGCTTCATTCCGAGTCGAATCTGTCGGTTATCTTTTTCGACGTCGACGACTACGACTTCGGCCTCTTCCCCTTCCGTGAGAACCTGTGAGGGATGCTTCACGCGTTTTGTCCACGACATATCGTCGACATGGAGAAATCCGTCTATTCCCTCTTCAATCTCTACAAATGCCCCGGTATTCGTAAGCTTTTTTACCGGTTTTTGGAGATGCGTACCGACGGGATATTTCAAATCGATGCTGTCCCACGGATTGGGGTACACTTGTTTGAGCCCGAGGGAGATACGCCCTTGCTGAATATCGTAGGAGAGGATTTTCGTCTCGACTTCGTCACCGACCGAGAGAATCTCTTTCGGGTGATTGATACGACGAACCCATGAAAGCTCGGAAATGTGAGCCAGCCCTTCGATTCCCTCTTCGAGCTCGATGAACGCGCCGAAATCCGTAAGCTTCGTAACTCTTCCCTGCACGACATCCCCGACATCGTATTTATCTTCGAAGCTGAGCCAGGGATCATCGGTAAAGTGCTTGAGCGATAGATTAATCTTTTGCTCTTCCGGATCCATCCGGATCACTCTGAGCTTGATTTCCTGTCCTTTTGCTACGTAGTCCTTCGGTCTGTTTACATGTCCCCAACTCATATCGTTTATATGAAGCAGGCCGTCGAAACCGCCCAAGTCTACAAATGCTCCGAATGAAGTAAAGCTCTTAACGACTCCCTCTACCTCATCATCGATACTGGTATTCTCGAAAAACTCGCTTCGGCGTCGTTCCGTTTCTCTCTCGAGCCACGCCCGTCGCGACAGAACAATCTTTATTTTATTGTCACTGTAAAGTCGGTCGATAATAAAGTTGGCTTTCGTGCCGACGTATTCTTCAGGGTTGTTTACACGGACCACGTCGGTTTTGGACATGGGGCAAAACCCTTTTACGTTGAATCCGAGATCTACCTCGAATCCGCCCTTGATACTTGTTGCGAATGTTCCTTCAACGGGTTCTTCGTTATTGAACGCTTCACGTAAATTCTTCCAGAACAGCTTTATATCGGCTTTCTGTTTGGAAACGACAACTTGTCCGCCCCGGCCCTCTTTTGTAACCAATACGACTGAAACCGTTTGACCGACTTCAGGGGTTTCGGCG
>CAYLZA010000213.1:0-5447 GCA_964387575.1 uncultured Spirochaetales bacterium
GCGCTAACCACGGTTCGATCAGTTACGGGCATATCGGTTCCGATCTGATTACTCTTGCCTCTATGCTTCGTATTCCGGTATGTATGCACAACATCGACGAAGCAAATATCTACCGACCGAGCATGTGGAGTGCGTTCGGTATGGATCCGGAGGGCTCGGATTATCGTGCCTGCACAACGCTCGGACCGCTCTACGGCTGATCGCGTGGATGATCTGCGCGGCTATACCGCACTCGTTACCGGCGCGAGCAGAGGCATCGGTGCTGCGATAGCCGGGAGGCTCGCCGAGAGCGGTATGAATCTGCTTCTCACCGCCCGTAATCGGGCAAAGCTCGATGAAACGGCGAACGCGATTCGAAGGTGTGCTAAAAGCGATGCCTCGCCTATCGGCAAAATCGAAACACGTACCGCCGATCTTCTCGATCCGGCGTCTGCGGAAAAAATCGTCGCGCACGTTTCGGATCTCTTCGGCGGTCTCGATCTGCTGGTGAACAACGCGGGGATTGCTGTCTCGAAAAACACCGAAGAAACCGAAATCGAAGACTGGGAACGGTTGATGGCGATAAACGCAAGGGCGCCGTTCTTTCTCTGCCGAAACGCGCTTCCTCTCCTCGAACGTTCGGATCGAGGAACGATCGTAAATATTTCCTCGGTCGTTGGAAGGATCGGGTACGCGGGGCAGGCGGCATACACCGCGTCGAAACACGCGGTTACCGGATTTACCAAAGCGCTTGCGAGGGAAGTTGCCGATAGTGGGATACGTGTTCATTTGATCGCGCCGGGAGGTGTTGCTACCGATATGGTGGCTTCCATGCGTCCGGATATCCGGGACAACGAGCTCATCGCCCCCGATGAGATTGCAGCTCTCGTGCATTTCCTGTTTGCCAATCGTGGAAACGGGGTGATCGATGAAATCAATGTTCGAAGAGCAACGAGCACTCCCTGGAAATAGCGTTTACGAGCCTGCAACGACCGAAAACTGATAATGAATTATGCTGGAGATTACATATAATGACATATTCATTCAACGATGTGAAGCCGGACACGGAAGGAACGATCTATATTGCGGGTAGTGCTGCGGTAATCGGGGATGTCGTTCTCGGCGACGATACCTCCGTGTGGTTTCAGGCCGTTATCAGAGGCGACATTGCGTCGATTCGAGTCGGTGACGGGTCGAATGTCCAGGATTGTGCGGTGCTCCATGTCGATCACGACACACCGCTCTCGATCGGAGAGCTCGTGACGATCGGTCACGGTGCGATCGTACACGGCTGCACTGTTGAATCGGAAGTGCTCGTCGGTATGGGATCGAGAATTCTCAACGGCGCGGTAATCCGAAAACATTCGATCGTAGGGGCCGGTGCGCTGATTCCCCCCGGCAAGGAGTATCCCGAGCGATCGCTTCTTATCGGCACCCCGGCGAAACGGGTCCGTGAAGTCACGGATGAAGAAATCGCCCATATCCGGGAAAACGCCGAGCACTATATCGAAAACGCACGCCGATACAGCACATCGATCAAACCGCTGTGACCGGCGATCGGAAAACCATAATCGGCATGGGAAACTGCTATCGCGTCGCCGTCGGATCCGTACAGCCGAATGCTCCCGACACCTATCGCGCTTCACACGGGACCGACAAACGGTCTTCCGGTCTGGGAACCAATGATTCGCGAAACCAGTAGTCTCGAAAGATATGCGGTAAGGTCATCGTCGGCGGTCGCAACCAGATTGTTCACTTCATCCGGATCGGCGTCACAATCGAACAACAAATACAGCTCCCCGTTTTGGTTCCACGCCGCTTTATGCCGGCCGTCGAAGAGCATATATTCGCCGTCCAGCTCCGAAATTGCCGCATCCCTCGGTGCGATCGATTCGGGTTTGAGCGAGCGAGAAAAACGGTATACGGTCGATCCTGCCCCGGCGTAGTCGAGGATCGTTGCTCCTACATCGATCAATTCCACCGGATCCGTATTCACGACGCCCCTTTCGGCACCGTCGGGTCTCCCGGTGGTGTCGGTACTTTCCGTGGCGTCGTTCCGTGAAGCCGATACCGGCGGACGTACGATCAGAGGTATCCGAACGGCACCGTCGAGAAGGTTTGATTTGTAGATCAATCCGTGATCACCGTTCATCTCCCCGTGATCCGAGGTAAATACGATGAGCGTGTTGTCGATCTCTCCCCGTTCGGTGATAAGAGTCAGTATCCGTCCGATTTGTTCATCGATCAACGTTACGCTTCCTGCATAGTCGGCCCGCATCGATCGGATATCATCTGCGGTGAGTGTCGGTGACTGTGCGCGTCTTTTATCGAGCACCCCCGACGGTACGGGGTTCGAGCGGTCCTCGAAATCCTTCCCGCTGTCGGTGCCGCCACCCTCGCCGCCTCCCGCAGGCGGCGGCATCGATACAGGGTCATACATCGATGCATATGGCTCGGGCGTATCCCACGGCTCGTGGGGTCCGCCGAAACTCACCCAGCAGAACCAGGGGGTGGTACGATCGTATCCCTCGAGATACTCGTACGCGCAGTTTCCGACGTATGTATCGGCATACTCCTCGAGCGGAAGCGAGGAAGGTCTGACCGTATACGGCTTGACGGCGAATCGCTCGCGATAATCTTCCTTGTAGGCGTCCCACAAACCAAGCCGTTCCCAGCGGGCCGTCATATGCGAAAGCAATCGTGCGCTCGCGCGGGGTCCGCCTATTTCATCGACATCATCGAGGCCGTATGCATGAAGCAGATGCTCGCGAGTCCTCAGATCACCGCTATGCGGATGCAGATGAGTTTTCCCGAAAAGCGACGTTCTGTATCCGAGCTCCTGCACGCGATTCATCCAGGTCTCGGCATACGGATCGAGTGTATGACGGCAGTTGTTCCAGATACCCGTGTTGTGTGGATAGAGCCCGGAGGCAAGACTTACTCTCGCGGGAATACAGACCGGGCTGTTGGTAACCGCGTTCGAGAAAAGTATCCCCTCAGAAGCAAGTGCGTCGAGATGGGGGGTCCTCGCCCACCCGCCGGTGCAACCGAGGGCATCCCATCTGAGCTGATCCGCCATGATGAACAGGATATTCGGCCGGTCTTCGCCGCGCCGGCTGCGTTTATCTTGTGATGCCATGCTTTCCTCAGGACGTATATTCGACTATTTCGTAGGATTCGCGGATTATCCGTCGTCCCGAGTCATAATCATCTATTTCGCCCATCGCAATCGCCTGCACGAGAATATTGCCGATCGCGGTCGCTTCCTTCGGTCCGGCGTACACCGGAATATCCGCTTTCTCCGCGGTAAGCCTGCACAAATAATCGTCCTTGCTCCCACCTCCGACGACGTGGAGCACATCGATTGTCTTGCCGGTAATCTCTTCTATATGACGAATGCTTTCCGCGTATTTGCGTGCGAGACCGTCGTAGATCCCCCGAACGATTTCCGCCTTCGAGGACGGCACCTGTTGGTTGGTGTCTCTGCAGTACGCTTCGATTCTTGCAGGCATACTATCTTCGAGAACGCTCGGTTTGAGAAAACGCGTATCATCCACATCCATCTCGAATACGGGATCGCCGCTTTTTTCGGCGGCCGTGCTGAGCTCATCGTACGATTCGGTTGCGCCCTTGCTCTCCCAGTGACGCTTCGACTCCTGCAAAATCCAGAGCCCCATGATATTTTTGAGGAGTCGGATTCCGCCGTCAGCGGCGCCTTCATTGGTAAAGTTGAACCCGAGGCTCTTGTCACTGATCACCGGCTCCGGCGATTCGACCCCGAGAAGCGACCACGTTCCCGAGCTCAAATAGGCATACTCGCTTTTCTCGGAGGCGGGCACGGCGGCTACCGCGCTCGCCGTATCGTGAGATGCGGAAGCGACGACGGTCACGTCGTCTCCGGCGCCGACTTCCCACGCCACGTGCGGAAGCAACGGACCGATTTTCGTTCCCGGTTCGACAACGTCGGCAAATATCGAGATATCAAAACCCAGCTTGTCCGAAAGAAGCTTGGACCACGATCGATCGACCATGTTGAAAAGCTGTGTCGTCGATGCATGGGTATACTCGTTTCTCACGATTCCCGTCAGCCAGTACGTGAGTAACGACGGAACCGTCAGAAGTGTTTGCGCCTGATCCAGAATCTCCGGCTTCTGCTTTTTTAATGCATAGAGCTGATAGATCGTATTCAGTTGCATCATCTGGATACCGGTTTCCCGATAGACCTCATCGAACGAAACGATGGTAAAAAGCTCCTCCGGTATCCCGTCGGTCCTCTTGTCACGATAGTGATAGGGATTTCCGATCAGATCCCCATCCTTATCGAGCAGACCGTAGTCGACGCCCCAACTATCTATCCCGATACTGACGATTTCCGACCCATATCGGTCGAACGCCGCCTTGAGGCCCTGTTTGATTTCAGAAAAAAGACCGAGGAAGTTCCAGTAGATGCTCTCACCGATGCGTACCGGGCCGTTTAAAAACCGATGAACTTCCTCGATCTCGGCGACATTACCGACGATAATGCGACCGCTGTCGGCACCGAGATCAACCGCTACGTGCTTACTCACTTTTGCCCTCCATGTCGATTTTGCTCCGGTACTTTTCCACTTCCCAGTTGCGAATGAAATCTATCTGCTCGGGCGGCATAAACGCTCCGCCCCCGAAACTCTCGGCGTAGACAGCGATCTTCACCGCGTCGACAAACAGATCGAGTGCCGTTTCGGCTCGTTTCTCATCGGCCGTGCACCCGAATGCGCCCGTACCCCGGAGACAGCAGATCTTCGGCGCGGTGTTTTCACTCGACTGATAACGTTCGAGCTCGTTTCGGATCGATTCGGAAAGCTCTTCTCCACCGTTTTTGAGTACCCGGTCGGGAATATCGATGTACAGCGGGAGGTGCCCTGCATAGACGATATGATCGGGAGTAAAGGCGCCGCGGACCGGTGCAAAACGCTCGGCATCACCGACGAATCTCAGGATTTCGGGATTGGTTCTGAACGCCACGGCAATGCGTTCGGAGAAGACCCGCCCGAATGCATCCTGTATCGCCGTTTTGATTGTTTCTATCGTATCGGGATCGATCCCGTCCCGGTCAGGCTCGCCGCCGGTATCCCCGCCCGACTCCGCGCCCGCTTGCGCCGATCGGGAACGAGCGGTTTCGGTCGTCTCCGGTTCTCTCTTCAGTTTCGAGCGAAGCGTATTCGTTATCCGTTCGTAAGCTTCATCGATCGACGGAACCGACGGTCCGGAGACAAATACACCATGATTCTGTAAAAACATGAGCTTCGGCGTCGATCCGGTTTTGTTCCGATGTTCCTCCCGTGCTTGTTTCACCGCATTCGCAAGCACATACCCGGGATTAATAATGGGAATCCAGAGGGCATCATCGCCGAAGAGCGATTTCATCTCCTCTTCGCCCCGGGCGCTGCAGGTCAGCCCGTTAACCAGCGCGGGATGCGTGTGCACGA
>CAYLZA010000214.1:0-5446 GCA_964387575.1 uncultured Spirochaetales bacterium
CATCGTAATAGCCACATTTTAAGATTCCAGTATTGAATATCTTCGTGGCAATTGCTATTGCATCAATCCTTTTCACCCGCAAGTGTGTCTAAGCCCATGAAAGATTCATGAAAGACGCTATCTATGGATCGTTATATCTTCTACCTCAAGATAAAAGGCCGTCGAGGTATGCATAAGCGAGCTTTATCCGGCACAAAACACATTTTCAATTCATGACGAGATCCGGCACAATGTCAAGACCGTTTTTCGTGGTTGCCCTACAAATCCTGGATGTGATAATGCGGGATATCTATTTCTGCGTAGTATATAAGGCCAAAACATCGCTATGGCTCAATGGACCTGAATAAATTTGTATATCGTCTATGTATCCGTCGAAGTCCTCGCCGCTCGACGGGCAATCCCCCACCCACATATAGGAAAAGGGATACGTCGGACCGGGATGTGACACATTGTTTTCCGGCACTCCGTTAACATAAATCCGAACATCGTTCATATCATCTCTGCTCATACACACAAAATACCACTCATCCGTATTAAACTCCGTTTGAGAGCGTGAATAAGCACCTCCCTGAAGTCCGCCGACGACGTTTGTATCCCAGATGGCAATATGATGGCCATCCCATCCATAACTTAGTATTGACTGCCAGCTGGAAACGAAGCTTTTTACGAGTATCCATGCGCAGATTGTTATTGTATCGGTTCTCAAAGCACTTGAGAGCTCTATTTCAATATGGTCACCATCAAAAAAAGAATATGCACTATTCGGATTTCCATGGCGATCAGCGACCAACACCGCACCATTGTTCACGCCCGTATGCCCGTATCCTGATGTGTCACTAATACCTCCTGAAAAAGTGAATTCAGCTACCAAACCTGCCGTCGACACAGGATTGTTTGGTTCTTCGATTTCGCTGGAAACTGTGGAAGGGCCTGAAAAACAAAGCACCGACCTCGATGTCCCAAATGGACCAGTTGCCGACGTCCATTCGGGATCATTCTCATCAGCTTCGGATTGTGATCCCAGAAATCCGTCGTGTCCGTTTGTTGAAGAGTCTATTACGTTTTGTCCGCCACCCTCATCCAGGGACCAGTACGCCAAAAGATCGCTGGAGCTCGTGTAGTCATAAGTACCCGAAAATATGGAGGCAATCCGACTTTCCGTTATTTGCGCAGACCAGATAGCCACGTCACAAATATCGCCGTCGAAACCGGCACCGATGTAATTTCGATATGTATCATGGGCTTCCATGTCCCACTTATCTATCGAAGCCCCAATAAGCAAAGGATTGTCCGAAATGCCGATTCCTAGACGTTCTCCGCCGTCATTCTCAATCGCGCCATTTATATACAACTTCCATCCTGAAGAGCCAAATATCCAGACAAGATGATTCCACTGATCCGCAAGAACGGGCGCGCTTCCCCCGCCACCGCCGCCACCTCCCCCTCCATCATAGGTTTCAGAGTGTGAGTTCCCACTCGCGCCTTCCTGCGCGTATACGGTGAACCCGTTGTCCGGAGATTCATTGCTGATCAACGGTCTCATTTGAACATCCGGAGCTTGCTCACGCGGATACATCCACAGAGAAATGCTAAATGACCGGTCACGATCATACAGATATGAATAAAGACCGGTACCGAAGTTAATAAAATCGACGTTCGGTGAAATCTCAGGGTTGCCGGGGGAACCGATACTCTCGTCTCCAAAGAAAATGCTGCGGGAATTGCTTATCGGATCGCTTGGATTGTTTAAGGGGGGAAGCTCGTAGAAGCTGCACTCGGCAAATATTGCTACAGCCACTATCAAAATACTTAATTTATTCCATTTCGACATCACATACGACTTATAACCCGTCAAACGCATTTACTCAACCTCATATGATTTGGAGCTGCCGTATTCACACGATTGCGCACCGCACGCCGCTTCTGCAAAATGTCGTTCGTGAGTGCTCAACGCCGAGTACTTATCATAACAATTACCCTTTCGCTCGCTTTTTTTGTCGGTGCCGATTCGACCGACGATGACGGCGTTATTGTCATGTCTCCGTTCATGGCGGATTCGGATCAAATCTCGGAGCTTCTATCCGAAAGCGTGAAAGATACCCTTCATCTGAGTCTGCGGCTCAGCACGTCGAATGTAGAGCTTTTCCGCAGGAGACCCCGTAGATCATTCAACTCGTAAATGCATCGTTGTTTGAAGGTCGTGATCGCCCCGGGCAAATCGCATTGCACAAAAAATCCTCTTATGGCAAGGTATTCTCAAAACGATATGAGCTAAATCCATAAAATATGACAGTTTTATATCGAACACCGAAAAATGTAATTTGCAAAAAAGAGGACCTGGATGCTACGACCAAAGCGAGAGTTCAAAGAAAATGCCTGGTATCGCGCTTATCATGTGCCGACGGATCGCATGGTCAATGTACGGTATGTCCGAAACGGGGAATGCGAAATGCGCTTCGTGGATCGTGAGAAGCGGGTATATAAGAGCTGTGAGCTGTATTTCTGGAAAGTGAGTGAATAACGCCTACATCGAGGTGGGGCATCATAATGAAAAAGCCGATCTTGCCTGTTTTCATTATCGCCGCACTCGTATCGATACAATCGATTTCAACTGTATTCGCCCAATCCGGTGAGCTAAAACCTCGCGTTTCAGTTTTTCCAGTTATAAATGCAAGCGACGATCCCGGATTCGATGCGGTATGCGGCGCAGTGCATGATACGCTCGTGCTTACAATCTCGCTCCTCGATCAATACGAGGTAGTTACTGCCGAAGATGAGGTGGAGATTATGCAGACGAGCGCGGGACGAATGCTTGCAAAAGCTCGGGAACTGAGGCTGGATAATGCGATCGTGGGAAAAGTATCGCGTGGTAAGTCCGGAGACGTGCGTTTCGATTTTTCCGTATATGATGTGCACTCAGGCGGGGCCACGCTTTCCCGTTCCGCCACGGCAGCCTCAATTTTTGCGGTATTCGAGACCGCCGACAAGCTCGTAGTTGATCTCGTTGGCGCGTTGAGCGGTGTGCACATCGGTTTCGGCTCATTGCTTTTGGAGCCGGACGGAATCAATCTCGGGTACGAGGTGTTTATCGACGGAAAACCGGCCGGTGTAAACATCGTATCGGTTGACCAGGTTTTGAACGGCCGAAGGATCGTTGAGATCCGGCAACGACGATTGACCGGATACGAAACACTTACGCGTAAGACGCTCGATATTCGTGAGGACGAGGAGTACACGATATCGTTTGCGATTCCACGATTGACCGATGTCGAGCGTCGCTGGATCGACGATATAAAAGACCGGATACTCACCAAGATCGACCAACCGCGGGACTCACAGGATATAGATCGTCTTTTCGAAGAGTACTATCGCAAGATCGACGGAATCGAACGGCCGGAGCGGCTCGCGGATGAAACTGCATGGTTCGATACGCAAACGGCCCGTCTTGCCGTGAACCGCTACAGATGGCGTATTGAACAATCGATTGACGATCCGACGTTTCCCACGAGTGATGAGATAGCGACGATATCTGCCGATTCCACCGCACTTTCTGAAGCGAGGATCCTTTCGATCAATATGGTCCGACTCCAGGGTGCGCGCAAGATTCTGGCAAACGACCATAGTGGGATTCCTGACTTATATCGCAGGAGTCTTCCGGCCACATTCGACGATCCACGATTTACGGAGGAGATCGAGTACCTTGCCGATCTCCTAGATGCCCGAAAAATCCAAATGGAATCAAGAAAACCGCCGCTGCTTGCGGCAAGCTCGATTGCGGCCGGACTGGTGCTTTCAGCAACAAGCGGATTGCTGTTATTAACCGATCCGGCTCCCGACATGATTTCAGATGCCGATGCGATGTACGATCAATATCTTTCAGAAACCGATCCGGACACTTTGGAGGATCTTCACCGCTCGATTGAACGTTTGTACGCACAGGCCAATCTCACGGAGTACACAAAATGGGGTAGTCTCGTGGCGGGACCAATACTGGCCGGCCTCGGTACCAGCGGAGTGATTTCGAGAGCCAAAAACGATCTGTTGAACGATGGATATCTCGACTTGTTTACAGCCCGGTGCCGGTGCGCGAAGGCGCTTTCGGAGCGCAATCAGGAAGATACATACTTACTTGTGCTCACCGATGGGGACGGAATCCCGATCGAAGTCGACGGCAACGTCCGCGGCTTATCTCCGCTGCTCGTCGAGGCGAAGCCCGGTAATAGCTACTCGATCGGAGCTTCGGAGCTGTCGAGTATTCGAAATATCGACATTACGGCACGCGGTGGTGTAAACATCGTCGTCTTACCTGCAAAGCCGTGGATAGCCGGCGAAGAACCGAGGCACATTACCGAAATCGAAAGCGGGGGAAGACATCAACAATTTGAGTGGCCGCCGTCGACCTATGCCTCGAAATACGTGGTGTGTATCAAGGGACCAGACGGACAATACAAGAATGTAGTCGTAACTTCAAATACTTCGTACCGACTTGACCACCCCTATGCCGAAGAATCAAGAATCAGTGTCGCGGCGGCCGACGCCGGTGGTGCATTTTCCCGTTTTGGTGACGAATATACCGATTCGACAGTCATGGCTCCAGTTTCTGAACAAAGCCCGACAAAAACGCTATCTCCGCAGCTTCCGCCAGAAAAACCACGGCAGGACGTATTTCGTCGCCATTTAATCGAAATTGGTAGCGGCTTTCATTTTGGTTCTATTACATACACAGGAATGGAACACAATCCGTATCACAGCTGGGGAGCCGTCGGAATTACGCTCGGATGGAACTATCTTCTTACTCCTGTTTTTTCCGTGGGCCTTTATATCGATCCATATGCGAGCTTGTGGGACGTTGATGGACATCGGTCATTAGGTTTTTTTATTGGACATAGCGCATTAATGGGTGCTCAAGTGGCATTGGGCGATCAGCTCGGTGGTTTCGCGGTATCGGCGTCCGCCGGCATACTCGGATTATCGGGAAGCCCTGGGGCGATCTTTGCACCACGTGGAGGAATACATTTTAAGCGATTCTATTTCAAATATTCCTACTTTTTTTCGCCGGCGGTAAAACCTGTTATTAATCACTGCTATATGCTTGGGTACTCGTTTCCGGTTGGTCGAAAGAAATAGCACGGATAATGGAGGTGTGGATGATATTAGACTTTACGCCTTCGAGCTTCCCGCGAATGAAATTCTCGCTGATTATGAAGCAAGAACTCAATTATAGGCGAACGACAGGTGTCGAGAGATACGGGACACATGGTGCATAATAGAGTTTCATCGTCCAATGAATCGAATTGCTCGGAACCAATTTACCGCCCGCTTGATTTTAACGCTCCTGATGATATCATGTTTTTCATAGCTTTGTTCATCTGGGATTTCGACCATTTTGTGCACGATCGGCGTTCGGCATGAGTTCCGGCTGAATATGGATTTCCATCCGCCTTGT